>DPRC01000001.1:4725-7195 GCA_003537695.1 Polaribacter sp. | reverse complement strand
CCCGCCAGTCTCCATAACTGTGGTGTTCTTTAAGTTGAATTTCCGCAGCGCTATCAAGTCTAACAAAGCAAAAGAAACCCCTATTAAAAGCGTTTTTTGTCCCCGTTTATCCAATGCAACCAGCTTCCTCGCCAATTCCTGAATATTGTCAAGATAAAATCCACTTTCTGTATTTTTAGACTTCTCTATTAAGTCCGCTACCATAAACACTAAAGAGGAACCATTTCTCTCTAAATAATTCGGCAGCAATGCAAGTACTGTGTATTCGGTGATGTCCCCATAAAAATGAGCAAAACCTCTTAAGTAACTTTGTTTATAAAGGTTGATGTCCGTGACGAGATGTTTGCTTACACTACTTCCTGTGGTTCCAGAACTCGTAAATGTTTCTTGAATTTCATCTAAAGAAGAAAGTACCTTTCTACTTTTAAAAAACTGAATGGGTAAAAACGGAATTTCTTCAACTTTAGAAACCTCTGAAGGATGTATGAATAGTAGGTCACAAAAAGAGCGGTACACTTTATTGTGCTTAAACTGATGTTGAAAAACAGCAAGTGCTACTTCAGAAAATTGGTGTGCGTTTTGTATGTTAAAAATTTTATGCTGCATAAGACCTTGCAAAAATAAGACTTATCCACACAACCCTTTTATTCTTTTAAATTAAATTATGCATAAATCACAACCACGCTAAGAACTGCCTCTTTATTAGACGCGCTGCTTTGTTTAAAATTAAACAATAATATGTTTTTTGTTTAATTTATTTGTTCGTTAAATATTTCGTAATTTCGAGCTTCTAAATTAAACAACTTAAACGGAACTGCGAAATGACAGATTTTGGAATAAAAGAAGCCCTAAAAGAACTAGGTGTAAAAGAAATAAATAACGGAACTTCTACTGGTTCTAATAATTTTTCTAACGGAGCGCTTATAGAAAGCTACTCTCCTGTTGATGGAAAACTAATTGGAAAAGTAAAAGCGACTACAAAAGAAGACTACGAAAAGGTCATGGAAACTGCAGGAGATGCTTATTTGTCTTTCAGAAACATGCCGGCTCCCCAGCGAGGAGAGATTGTACGTCAGTTTGGTAACAAATTAAGAGAATTAAAAGAGCCCTTAGGAAAGCTAATTTCTTACGAAATGGGGAAATCTTTGCAAGAAGGATATGGTGAAGTTCAAGAAATGATTGACATCTGTGATTTCGCTGTTGGTTTATCAAGACAGCTAAACGGACAAACAATTCCTTCTGAGCGCCCAGGACACGTTATGAGAGAGCAGTGGCACCCAATTGGTGTTGTTGGAATCATATCAGCATTTAACTTCCCGGTAGCTGTATGGGCCTGGAATACGTCTTTAGCGTGGATTTGTGGTGATGTTTGTGTTTGGAAAGGTTCTGAAAAAGTGCCATTGTGTTCTATCGCTTGTCAAAATATTATTGCTGGAGTCCTAAAAGAAAACAATTTACCAGAAGGAATCTCTTCAATTATCAATGGGGATTATACGGTTGGTGAAATGATGACCAATGATACAAGAATGCCATTAGTTTCTGCAACTGGATCTACAAGAATGGGAAGAATTGTGGGTGCAACTGTTGCGCAACGTTTTGGAAAATCTTTGTTAGAATTAGGAGGAAATAATGCTATTATTATTACACCAACTGCAGATTTAAAAGTAGTTGTTCCTGGTGCCGTATTTGGTGCTGTAGGAACCTGTGGACAACGTTGTACCTCTACAAGAAGATTAATTATTCACGAGTCTGTATACGATAAAGTTAGAGACGCAATTGTAGGTGCATACCAACAATTAACTATTGGAAACCCTTTAGATGAAAAAAATCATATTGGTCCGTTAATTGATCATGACTCTGTAAACACCTACTTGGCTGCAATTGCAAAAGCAAAAGCCGAAGGTGGAAATATGTTAGTTGAAGGTGGTGTTTTAACTGGAGAAGGCTATGAGTCTGGTTGCTACGTGCAGCCAGCAATTATAGAAGCAGACAATCACTTTGAAATCGTACAGCACGAAACTTTTGCCCCTATTTTATATTTAATGAAATATTCTGGTGAAGTAGAAAATGCAATCGTACAACAAAATGGTGTTGCACAAGGATTGTCTTCTGCAATCATGACCAACGAACTGAAAGAGGCTGAGAAGTTTTTATCGTATGCGGGTTCTGACTGTGGAATCGCAAACGTAAACATTGGAACTTCTGGTGCAGAAATTGGTGGTGCTTTTGGTGGAGAAAAAGAAACTGGTGGTGGACGTGAGTCTGGATCTGATGCGTGGAAAGTATACATGCGAAGACAAACCAACACGATTAATTATTCTGATGAATTGCCTTTAGCGCAAGGAATTAAGTTTGATCTATAAAAATCAAAAATAAGACAGAAATGTAAAAACCCAACTTTAGTAAGTTGGGTTTTTTTATTTTATAAGAAGATTCAAATTCTTAATAATTTGACTTCGCTACGCTACGT
>DPRC01000001.1:1457-4365 GCA_003537695.1 Polaribacter sp. | reverse complement strand
GTCTAATTTTTCAAAGCTTCCGCTCCACCAACAATTTCTAAAATTTCATTGGTAATTGCTGCTTGACGCGCTTTGTTATACGTTAATAATAAATCGTCTCTTAAATCTGTAGCATTGTCTGTTGCTTTGTGCATTGCAGTCATTCTTGCTCCGTGTTCTGAAGCAAAACTATCTCTTAATGCTTTATACAACTGGTTTTTTAAAGACTTCGGAATCAAAGCTTCAACAATTTCCTCTTTTGAAGGTTCAAAAATATAATCAGAATTGACTGCATTTACGTCCCCTCCTTCGATTGGCTTAATTGGTAAGAATTGCTCTACTTGCGGAATTTGAGTGGCTGCATTTTTAAATTGGTTGTATACAATTTCAATTTTATCGTAGCTCCCATCAACATACATTTCCATTAACTCTTCTGCAACTACAGCTACATTATCAAAAGTTAAATCATCAAAAATGTCATTTTTCTTAGCTACAACATTGTGTGCCTTAGACAATACATCTCCCCCTTTTTTACCAATAGCAAGTATGTCCACATCCGCAGTACTGTATTTCTCAGCAATTGTTCTTACAACTGTTTTAGTAATAGAAGAATTAAATCCACCACACAAACCTCGATTAGAAGTAATTGCGACTAACAATACTTTGGAAACTTCTCTTTGTGTTGAATATGCTCCACCAGCGTCATTATCTAAAGTTGCACTTAAATTTTGCAACAGTTCTGTTAACTTCAACGAATACGGTCTCATTGCCGTAATTGCATCTTGTGCTTTTTTCAACTTCGCAGCAGAGACCATTTTCATGGCAGATGTGATCTGCATTGTTGATTTAATAGAGGTAATTCTATTACGTATTTCTTTTAAGTTTGCCATATTTCAGTAACTAGTTGTCAATAATTAGTTGTTAGTAGCTCCACAAAGTAGCGCTACTAAAACCTAACTTCTAATTATAATTTTTAGAAATCTCTTTCGCTGCTGCTTCTAAAACAGCAATTGTTTCTGGTGTTAATTTACCAGATTTTAATACATCTAAAGTATCTCTATGTTTTGCGTTTAAGTATTCGATATATTCCTTCTCGAATTTCTTCACTTGGTTTACAGGAACCTCTTTTAACAGATTTTTAGAACCTGCATAGATGATCGCAATTTGATCTTCCACTGAGAAAGGATCATTTTGAGCTTGCTTTAAAATTTCAACATTTCGTTGTCCTTTCGAAATTACACTCATAGTTGCTGCATCTAAATCGGAACCAAACTTAGCAAACGCTTCTAATTCACGATACTGAGCTTGATCTAATTTTAAAGTACCTGATACTTTTTTCATTGCTTTAATCTGAGCATTACCTCCAACACGCGATACCGAAATACCTACGTTAATTGCTGGACGAACCCCAGAGTTAAACAAATCTCCATCTAAGAAAATTTGACCATCTGTAATTGAAATTACATTTGTTGGAATATATGCCGAAACATCTCCTGCTTGTGTTTCAATAATTGGCAATGCAGTTAAAGAACCTCCCCCTTTTACGATTCCTCTTAAAGAATCTGGTAAGTCGTTCATTTCACTTGCAATTTTGTCATCATTAATAACCTTTGCAGCTCTTTCTAATAATCTTGAGTGTAAGTAAAAAACATCACCAGGATACGCTTCACGTCCTGGAGGTCTTCTTAATAATAAAGAAATCTCTCGATACGCAACTGCTTGCTTCGATAAATCATCATAAATGATCAATGCAGGTCTTCCTGAATCTCTAAAATACTCTCCAATTGCAGCTCCAGCAAAAGGTGCATATACTTGCATTGCTGCAGGATCTGATGCATTAGCTGCGACGATTGTTGTATACGCCATCGCTCCTTTTTCTTCTAACATATTTGCAATTGCTGCAACCGTAGACGCTTTCTGTCCAATAGCTACATAAATACAATATACGGGCTGACCAGCATCAAAAAATTCTTTTTGATTCAAAATCGTATCTAACGCAACCGTAGATTTTCCAGTTTGACGATCTCCAATGATCAACTCACGTTGCCCTCTTCCAACAGGAATCATGGCGTCAATAGACTTAATACCTGTTTGTAAAGGCTCTGTTACTGGTTCTCTGTAGATCACACCTGGAGCTCTTCGCTCTAAAGGCATCTCATACGTAGTTCCTTCGATAGGTCCTTTCCCGTCAATAGGGGTTCCTAAAGTATCTACAACACGTCCTACAATTCCCTCACCGGTCTTTAAAGAAGCAATTCTCTCTGTACGCTTTACAGTAGAACCTTCTCTAATTGCAGTAGAAGCACCCAATAATACAACACCTACATTGTCTTCTTCTAAGTTTAATACAATCCCTTCTAATCCGTCTTCGAATTCTACGAGCTCACCGTATTGAACATTAGATAGACCGTATACACGTGCGATACCATCACCTACTTGTAAAACAGTTCCTACTTCGTTCAAAGTAGCCTTTGTTTCAAAATTTGTTAACTGTTGTTTTAAAATTGCTGATACTTCAGCTGGTTTAATACTTGCCATCTTTTTAAAATTTGCTTTGGGTTTTAGCTTTGATACATGTGCAAATTGCACACTGCCTAAAGTTTATAGCCACTTATATTTTTGGAATGAACTGACTGTTGTCAAATTCCTTTTTTAATTCGTTTAAATGATTCGAAATACTAGCATCATACTGCACATCTCCTACACGTAAAATAAATCCACCTAATATCGCAGGATTTATAACATTCTTTAAATTTGCTTTTTTGCCTGTTAGGCTTACAATTTTATCTAAAACTAGCTTTTCTACCTCTGCTGTTAATGCAACTGCTGTGGTCACCATTGCCACTTGCGTGTGCATTAAGTGATCAAAAACAAGCGTATATTTTTTTGCAATAGATTTTAACATTGCAATTCTCTTATTGTCTTTTAA
>DPRC01000001.1:0-1067 GCA_003537695.1 Polaribacter sp. | reverse complement strand
CACATTTATTTTATCAGAAGCTTTAACAATAGGGCTTTTTAACATGACCTCTAAGTCCTTGTTTTCTGCAATTGTAGCCGTTATGAATGACATGTCATCATTTACTGCTACTTCAGACTTTACCTCTTTTGCAAGGTTTAAGATTGCTTTGGCGTACCGTATTGCTGCTCTTGCGTCTTTCATCTGTTTTTAGTTTAAAGTCACCTCTTTTAAAAGTCCCTCAACTAATTCTAGTTGGTCTTTTTTATTAGATAATTCTTTTTTAATAACTGTTTCTGCAATACCGATAGACAGCTCTGCTACGCTTTTTTTGATTTCTGCTAAAGCAGCTTGCTTCTCTTGATTGATTGCCGCTTGCGCTTTTTCGATCAAACCAGAAGTCACCTCTTTTGCATCTTCTTTCGCAGTTGCAATTAAAGTGTCACTAATGCTTCGCGCCTCTTTCATCATCTCGTCTCGCTCCGCCCTTGCTTCTTTTATCAATCTTTCATTATCTGATTGTAAATTCTGCATTTCTTTACGTGCATTTTCTGCAGCAGCCAAAGCATTTTCTATTCCAGACTCTCTTTCCTCCAAAGAGTTTAAGATTGGCTTCCAAGCAAATTTTACCATTAAAGCAATTAATGCCAACAATAGGATTGTTGATACTACAAATAACCCTGGTGAAAAATCGTTTAATAAAGTTTCCATTCTATGAACTAATTAATTTTTTGTTTTTTTTTAAAATTTTAAAGACCCTTACTAAAAGCTTCTTTAAAAAGGAATTACCAACTACTGGTAATTAAAACATATTCTGCAACCAACCGTTGCAGAATATTGTTTTGTTGTCTTTGTTTGGATTATTTTCCTAAGAATAATGCACCAAATGCTAAACCTTCTAATAATGCAGCGATAATAATCATTGCTGTTTGAATTTTTCCTGTCGCTTCTGGCTGACGAGCAATACCTTCCATTGCTTTTCCACCAATTTGACCTAAACCAATTCCTGCTCCGATTACGATTAATCCTGATCCAATTAAATTGTAAGTTACCATGTTAAATGATTTTTATTAAATTAAACAAACTTG
>DPRC01000037.1:2534-2938 GCA_003537695.1 Polaribacter sp. | reverse complement strand
TATTTATTTAAGAATTCTAAAACTGAATCTGTGATGTATTTTAATTGTTCTTCGGACAATTCTGTTTGCATCGGTAAAGAAATTACGGTAGCACATAGCTTTTCTGTCACGGGAAAATCTTCTTTTTTGTATCTAGCATCAGTGTATGCATCTTGCATATGCAAAGGTATTGGATAATAAATCATTGCAGGTACCTCTTTTTCACGAAGAAAAGCTATTATTTCTTCCCTATTAACATTGTTTAATTGCAATGTATATTGATGAAAAACATGATTTGAATATGAAACTCTTTTTGGAATTTTCACTTTTTCATGAGCTCCAAAAGCGTTGTCGTAATAGTTTGCAGCTTTATTCCTTTCCGCAGAATACGTGTCTAGATGGCGTAATTTAATTCTTAGAATAGC
>DPRC01000037.1:1503-2108 GCA_003537695.1 Polaribacter sp. | reverse complement strand
GCCAGCTCATCATCATTTGTAAAAATAGCACCACCATCTCCGTAGCAACCTAAGTTTTTTGCCGGAAAAAAAGAAGTGCAACCAACAGTGCCAATAGTTCCAACCTTTTGTTTTGAACCATCTTTAAAAAGATAATCACAGCCAATTGCTTGTGCATTGTCCTCAATCACAAACAAATTATGTTTTTTTGCTATTTCCATTAAAGCTTCCATATTGGTAGCTTGTCCAAATAGATGCACGGGAACAATCGCTTTTGTTTTTGGTGTAATCGCTTTTTCCATTGCCTCAATGTCGATGTCAAAAGTATCTGCATAAACATCAACCAAAACAGGCGTTAATTGCAATAGTGCTATTACTTCTGCGGTAGCTACATACGTAAAGTTTGATGTGATTACTTCATCTCCAGGCTTGAGGTCTAAAGCCATCATCGCGATTTGTAAAGCATCCGTTCCATTAGCACAAGGAATTACGTGTTTTACGTCTAGATATTCCTCTAATTCCTTTTGAAAACTTTTTACTTCTGGACCATTAATGTATTGCGTAGAGCGAATTACATCTAATACAGAAGCATCAACTTCTGTTTGAATTTTTTCATATTGACTTTT
>DPRC01000037.1:1237-1366 GCA_003537695.1 Polaribacter sp. | reverse complement strand
AGGCTTGAGGTCTAAAGCCATCATTGCGATTTGTAAAGCATCCGTTCCATTAGCACAAGGAATGACGTGTTTTACGTCTAGATATTCCTCTAATTCCTTTTGAAAACTTTTTACTTCTGGACCATTAAT
>DPRC01000037.1:0-1193 GCA_003537695.1 Polaribacter sp. | reverse complement strand
TTGAATTTTTTCATATTGACTTTTTAAATCAACCATTTGAATTTTTTTCATGAAGGCTATTTTTATAGAGACCAAAAATACGACATTAATCTATTACCTTTGATTTTGTTAAAACAGATTTACATGAAAATTATTAAAAAGAGCTTTTTTTTATTAATTGTGATGGTATTACTAATCTTTGTTGCTGGTTGGTTATATTCAAGAACATTGCATCCTACATATAACGGTGAAATTGAAATTAAAAACACCTCTGAAGATGTAACCATCTTTTTTGATGCGATTGGAGTTCCACATATCAATGCAGAAAACCAGAAAGATGCCTATGTTGCTTTAGGGTATGTGCATGCGCAGGATAGGTTGTGGCAAATGGAGCTGATTAGAAGGATTGCTGCAGGAAGGTTGTCAGAAATGTTTGGGAAAGAGCTCATTGCAACCGACAAGCTTTTTTCGGGTCTTGGAATTGAAGAAAGGTCTGCAATCACAATTCGAAATTTAGATAAAAACGCTGCTTCATATAAAATGACAATGGCGTATTTAGATGGCATAAATCAGTATATAGAAAACGGAAAAACACCCATAGAATTTTCTTTAATTGGTCTTGAAAAAGAAAAATACACGTTAAAAGACGTATACAATGTTTTTGGCTATATGGCTTTTAGTTTTGCAGTAGCACACAAGACGGATCCAATGTTAAATGAAGTAAAAGAGAAGCTGGGCAGCGCTTATTTAAATGAATTGACAGCTACTGAGCACGAAAACTTAACATTGATAAAGAATGAGAAAAACCCAGAGATAACCGCTGCCTTTTCAAAAGCGATGCATCGCTTAATGGATGTTTTGCCAATCTCCCCATTTATAGGGAGTAATTCATGGGTTCTTGGGGCTGATAAAACTAAAAATGGAAAAGTAATATTTGCAAACGATCCTCATATTGGATATTCACAGCCTTCGGTTTGGTACCAGGCACATATAAAAACACCGGACTATGAAATGTACGGTTTTCATTTGGCGTTGCTTCCTTTTCCATTATTAGGACATAATAAAGAGTATGCATACGGTATAACCATGTTAGAGAACGATGATATTGATTTTTATGTTGAAGAGAATAATCCAGCAAACGAGAATGAATATACATTGAAAGAAGAATATTTGAACTATACTTTTGTTGATAAACAGTTAAAAGTAAAAGGTGA
>DPRC01000046.1 GCA_003537695.1 Polaribacter sp. | reverse complement strand
CCATGTTTTACTTTCTTTATTTCCATTCGGAAAAACTTTTAGAACCGCAATTTCTACAATTCTATCTGTTGCTATATTTATACCTGTTGTCTCTAAATCAAAAAATACAATGGGCTTTGTTAAATTTAAATTCATTCTTTTTATTTAATATTAGTGTTAAAGGAAACCTCTAACATTCTGCAAATTTAGAAATTTTAAATTATAAGTTTCACCGAAACACCTCTTATTATAAAGGAATTTAAGATCCTCAAATGAAGTTTAAAGATAAAAAAAATATACTTTGCAAACTTATTTTTAAAGATTGATTCAAAAATTATTTTAAATTTAAAAAGATTTTAAAAAATAGCAACAGAAAATATTCTAAAGCCTTTATCTTTGAAAGTATAATTTAAAATAAAAAAGTATGAAAAACTTAAGAAAATTAGGAGTTCTTGTATTCTCATCGCTACTTTTAGCTTCGTGTGCAGTCTCAGAAAAAAAAGCAGTTGCCACTATTGAGGCCAAAAGTGGAAGTACAGTTTCTGGAACGGTTACTTTTATAGAGAAAGAAGGAATTGTAACTATGAATGCTGTGCTTTCTGGACTTTCTCAAGGAAACCATGCAATCCACATTCACGCAATTGGTGATTGCTCTGCGCCCGACGGAAAGTCTGCTGGTGGCCATTGGAACCCCACAGCTGAAAACCATGGAAAATGGATGGAAGCACCTTTCCATATTGGAGATATTGGAAACTTAGTAGTGGGTGAAAATGGAACAGGAATGATTGAAAGAAAAACAGCACTCTGGTCTGTTGGCGGAAAAGACATCAATAAAAATGTAGTAGGACACGCAATCATTATCCATGAAGGACCCGATGATTTTAGCTCTCAACCTTCAGGTGCGGCAGGACCGCGTGTTGGTTGTGGTGAAATTGTCCGAAAATAAAAGAGTAAGGGCTTCTTGAAACAAGTATTTATTTCAATAAAAATCCCAAACAAATGTTTGGGATTTTTATTGAAATCATTTATTTTATTGGACTTTTATAGAACAACCAATTGCCCTAGTTGTTGTTTTTTCTATTTTTTTCCCTGCTAATAATGCATCTAGCGCATTTTCCACATATTTTTCTGTTACCGCTGAAGCATCTCTAGAACTATTATCAATAGCACCAATATATTTAACTTTTAGGTTACTTTGAGTCACAATGTACACCTCTGGTGTTTTTGTTGCTCCAAATTTAGGATATATCTTCTGACCTACATCCAACAAATAAGGGAATGTAAATCCTTTTTCTTGACCTCTATCTTTCATCTTTTCAAAACTATCACCAGGAACTGCAACCGGGTCATTTGGATTTATTGCAATTACAGGAAAACCTGTCTTTTTATACTTTTTATCTAAAGCAATTATTCTGGCTTCGTTTGCGATAGAATATGGACAGGTATTGCACGTAAAAACGACAATAAACCCTTTTGCGTCCTTATAATCAGACAAAGAAACCATTTCATCATCGATATTCATTAGCGAAAAATCATCAATACTGTCTCCTATTTTATAACCGCCTTCATTGGTTTTTAAAGTGAAAGCTGTTGCCAATCCAATAACAGCTAGTAATACTACTGATTTCAAAATCTTCATTATTTATTATTTTAAAAAGGTTTGTAGTTCTTTTTCTAAAGTTTCATAATCCAATGTTTTCTCATAAAACTTTCGGCTCTCTTTATTGTAAATAATGGTTGCTGGTATTGCCCCAGACCAACTAGAATCTATTGCTTTAATCCAAACATCCTCGTTTATATCGTCTAATAAAATTACTTTAGATCGTACATTTTTCCTTGCTATAAATGGAATTAGTTTTTTCTCTACCTGTTTCGGAAAATCCAAACTCACCAATAAAACGGTTACCTTTTTAGACGCGTATTCCTTATTTAATTTTTCAAAAGCTGGTAATTCCTTCACACAAGGTGCACACCAAGTTGCCCAGAAATTAATCACATATATACTGTCATTCTTCTTTTCCAACAAAGGTTTTAACTCGTTATACGAGTATGATTTTACAGTAATATGCGAGGTATCAATTTTTATTTTTCCCTTCTCTACCGCTCCTTTTTTACAAGAAATAAGCCCTAAAAAAATAAGGCACAAAAAAATTGATTTTAATTTCATTTTATAAAATTATATATTAATTATTTCTCCGATTCAATATAAATGCAGAATTCTTACTGAAAAAATTTCGTAAGCAGCTGCGAACTTAAACTTTGATTCAATATCTATATTGTTTACGAAAAAATAGCGTTCAATATTTTTGCCAAGCGAATACCTCCTCTTTGCAACTGTGTTCTTACCGTTCCAAAATGGTCGTAAGAATATCGATAACGCAAGTTTTCACCTGGCTCCA
The DNA here is from genome assembly GCA_003537695.1 of Polaribacter sp. Classification (GTDB taxonomy): domain Bacteria; phylum Bacteroidota; class Bacteroidia; order Flavobacteriales; family Flavobacteriaceae; genus Polaribacter. Next base: position 318 of record DPRC01000046.1, on the reverse strand, counting down.
CAGATGCATATACTTTTTTTGTAATTTCATGAATTTCGTTCACCCAATCTACGACAGTTCCAGCTTCAATTGCCGCAATTTGCCCTTTGGAAAGGTTGTTTGCACTGTCAGCCAGCTCTATATAGCTCATATTAAAGCCTTCAATCATTTTAGAATCCCAGACAGCATGTAAATTCGTTCTACTTCCAAACCACTCTAGCTGTATTGTATTTCCACCTTTATCCTCTTTTTGACCAATATGCATTGGCTGATGCAAGTCTCCCACGAAATGCACCAACATTTTTAAATGAAATGCCTTGTCTTTAGTCGTACTGCTTT
>DPRC01000188.1:16074-32203 GCA_003537695.1 Polaribacter sp. | reverse complement strand
TCTAAATCGAGATGTAAAATATTTTTTTCCACAGTACAAAATTAGCTACAAATTCGTACATTTGTTGCTCAATATTGTAGCATTATGAATAATTTATCAAAAAACATTAAACATTTAAGAGGGCTAAAGAAATTAACACAAGAATCTTTAGCAGAAGAATTATCGGTAACACGATCAAGAATCAGTTCTTATGAAGAGAACCGGTCTTCGCCTACTATTGATTTTTTAATTGATTTTTCTGCCTACTTCAGAATCCCTATAGACATCATTATTAAAAACGATTTGACAAAAGCAAAAGATGTTTCTTTTATAGATGTTGGGAACAAAAGAGTCTTGTTTCCTATTGTAGTAGATCAGGACAATGAAAACCTCATAGAGGTAATTCCTGCAAAAGCATCTGCTGGGTATCTATTAGGCTACGACGATCCTGAATACATAGAGCAGTTAGAAAAAATTAAACTGCCTTTTTTACCTACCGGAAAACACCGGGCTTTTCCTATAAAAGGAGATTCCATGCTGCCAATGAAAGACGGTTCTTATGTGGTGGCAGAATTTGTGGAGGACATCAAACAAGCAAAAAGTGGCTGTTCTTATATTGTGGTTACAAAAGACGACGGAATGACCTACAAAAGATTAGAAAATCGGGTAGAAGAGAAGCAGTCTTTTTTATTGAAGCCAGACAATACCAGTTATCAATCGTATGAAGTTCCTGTGGCAGAGGTATTAGAATTGTGGAAGTTTACCTGCAGTATCAATACCCAAGAATATGAAGAGCACGAATTGAAACTAAGTAGTATTATAAATATGTTTACCGAGTTAGGAGTGGAGTTAGCAGCTTTGAAAAAAGCACTGGTCTAAAGCGGATTGGTACCTGCAAATAAGAGGTGCCTCGGAAAAATTACTTTTAAAGAATGCATAAAAAAACCCCAACCGGTGTCGGTTGGGGTTTTGTATTTAAAACAGAAGTGTGTTCTTCTTATTTTTTAGGAATATTTCTTGCATATTGATCGACTTTAGAAATTTTACCGTCCATGTTAAAGTAAAACTGCTCTACAAGCTCTTTTTCCCAAACGGTTCCATCTTTAAAAACTCTCTTTTCTCTTGAGTATACTGTTACTCCCGACTCTGGATCTGTGTTTTGAATTTTTACAGGAAGGATTCCTGATATTTTCCAAGACACTTCTTTGTAATCGTTAAAAGTAGCAGCCCAAGTAGCGTCATCTAAGATGTATTTGTTTCCTTCAGAATCGACCAATACCGCGTCTTTAGTAAAAGCAGTAGCGCAGGCTTTTCCATCCATCTTATTGTAGTTTTCAACTAATTTTTCAATTGCTTCAACTTCACCACGGTTTGAGAAAACCAATGCACTTCCACTGTATTCTGAAGTACCATCACCAATAAATTTTCCACCGTAGTTCAAGCCAAATTCATTGGTTTCTGGTTTCCGAACCCACTGTGAGAAATTATTTACTTTGTGGTCTTTGCCAACCGTGAAAATTTCCATAAGATTTAGTTTTTCTTTTGAGCCATTTGCACTGTTTCTGTCTTCTACAGACCAAGTCAATACCATCGTATCTTCAGAACCTTCCATTTTAACAGGAATTATCATGTAAGGATCCATTACAATTGTAGTCATAGATTCCAACCATTTTTTGTTTCCTTCATACGCATTCTTTGCAAACTCTTCACTGTAGTTTGTCATGAGTAAGTCTACGTCTTTCGCACTGTAAGCTTTGGCTATTTTTTGAACAGTAGCTGTAGCAGCGTCCGTTCCCATTGAAAATGATTTTCCGTTATTTTCTCCTGTTCCTGAAAAAATACCAGCAGATTGTGCATTTAAAAATAACGTACTACTTAAAAAAATACTGCATACAATCGCTTTTACCTGAAAGGTGTTCCTTGTGAATGTTGTGTTTTTCATTTTAATTATTATTAGTGGTTTATAAATAAGATTTTTTTCACAATCGTGTGACTTTAGTTCTGAGTGAAAAAACGCATTGCTTTTACAAACAGCTCTTTTGAGACACCATCCTGAAAAATAGACTTTGTTCAAACAAACCTACATAATTAGTTGTCTAAAAGAAGTGTTTTTTTGATTTATATTTAGAATGAGGTATTTACCCGAAATTGAATTTTAAGGAATTTTTATTACGCAAACAGGCTCCTTTATAGCAATTAGTAAGAATCTTTTACTTGAATACTGCAACTTGTTGTATTATTACTATACCTTTGTACAATAAATTTATACAAACCCCCAAAAATTATGAGTTTTAATAGTTTACAAACAAAAAAAGTAAAGGCTCCACGCACCTGCGCGATCGCTGAATCTGTAAGAATCTTAGGTGACAAATGGTCTTTGTTAATCATGAGAGATGTTATTTTGCATAAAAAATGCAGATTTAAAGAGTTTAAAAGCTCTAAAGAGAAGATAGCAACCAATATTCTTGCAAGTAGATTGAAGTTCCTAGTAGAGTCAGATCTGCTTAGAAAATTAGATCCTAATGGAACAAAGAAAAGTACACGTTACATAGCAACAAGTGCTGGCCTCTTAGTTTTACCTATTATCATGGAGATGTACATGTTTTCTATCGATTCTATAGATGAAGCTACTTTAGATGCGTCGCAAATAGCCCTCAAAGAGGACTTTTCAAACAGCCGTACCTTATTTGAAGAAAAAAGAAAAGCAGACTACCTGAACTTTGTTGAGGAGTTGTCTGAACTGATATTAGCGTAAGCGATACACCGCTGTCTGCGAATTAAAAAAAACTCTTGTCATATTTGGCAAGAGTTTTTCTGTTAACAGGATTTCTACTTTACAACAACTTTTAGCAAACCCGTATCAGAATTATTTTAAAATGACCTTTGTAACGATCGTCGAATTGAATATGGGTTTTAATCTCAGTAAAAGCCATTATTAAAGTAAGCCATTACATCCCAACAGAAGAAATGTTGTTACTTTCTATACGCTGCTCAGAGGAACAATCACACTTCGGATTATCGAAACTATAAAGGGATGTTTGATAAAATAATTTTAATTTGAAACTAATAGTTATTTTGCCTATTTTTAGTGCTCAATTATAAATCGATGAACATATGAAAAATTTAACAGTATTGGCACTTTTAGTGCTCCTAGTGAGTTGTCAACAACCAACAAAAGAAGTGGTTCCAGAAATAATAGGGTATGATATTAGCGAAGGTGTAAAGGCACCGCTTTTTGCAGGAGACTTGGCGAACGTTCAAGTTTGGGAGCAATATATTAAAGCGCATAATGAGAAAGACTTGCAGACCATTCAAAGCTTGAATGCTGAAAAAGGGTTTAAAGTTAAAGGAGCAAAAGGAAAGGTTTTTAAAAGTTCAGAGGAGCATCTTAATTTTTTAAAAAATTGGTTTGAAAGTGATGCCAATCCAAAATGGACCACCAATTTTCTAATCGCCAATACGTTTACAACAAAAGAAGGAGTGGTAAAACAATGGGTTACTTCTGGACATAATTTAAGCCTACTTGTAGAGGGGGATACCTTGAAGTTAAACCAAGTACACGATGCTTTAATTGTAAATGGGAAAGTACAGGAATTTTCTGTTAATGAGCGGATAGTTAGCGAATAACACATATAATGTCGAGCTGTTTATGAAAATTCAAAAACAGTAGTAAGAATACTCTAAAACAAAAAAATTATGAACTATTTAGTAGGAATATCATGTATGTTATTTTCCTTTTTTGGAAATGTAAACGCACCAAGTGACGCCAATACTTTTGAAGCATTAAAAACGCTGGAAGGTGAGTGGGTAGGGATTTTAAATAAAACAAATGGGAGCTCAGTGAAGTTCACTTTAAATTACAGCATACGAGCCGCTGGAAGTGCCTTATTAGAGGAGAGTGACGAAGATGGAATGGAAATGCTCACCATCTTTAACCTGCAAAATAATCGCTTACATTCAACGCATTATTGCGGACTCCAAAACAAGCCAGTGGGGACTCTACAAAGCAACAAAGCTGGAGTTATATCAATTCAGACCGATGTGAATACGTCAGGTTTAACGGCAGGTAAAGACACGTATGTAGACTCTTGGGAATTAAATCTATTGCCAAATGACAAGGATACGTTCGAGTATAAATATATCGTAAAAGGACCAGAAGGCCTTCAAATCATTGCAACAGCAACCATGAAAAGAGCGAAATAAGTTCGTGATTTCTAAAAAGAGCAGCAGAAAGGCTTCTTTGTAGAAGAATGCGATGGTAAAACAGCTGTTCTCTGCTTTTAACACTTCATTTAAGCACCTGTAACCCCTATTTATTTTTAGGGATGCAGGTGCTTTAAATTGTACTGCAATCCTGTAGTTTTTTAGTTGAAATAATAAATGATATCAGAGGAACAAGCGCTTATTGTTTTCATTTTTAGCCTTATTTTTGTAAACGCAAAGGATGCACAAAGAAAAGGATACTATGAGCATAGACACTTATAAAATATTGACTAAAAAACAATGGGAAAAGGCACAAGAAATTGGATGTATTAAAACGTCTATTGATGAAAAAGATGGCTTTGTTCACCTTTCAACGGCGGCCCAGTTAGCGGCTACCTTATCCTTCTTTTTCGAGGACTATGAAACACTGCTGTTACTCGAACTTAAAAAAAATGAATTTAAAGAGGCCTTGGTATTTGAACTGCCATTTCCAGAAGACCATCGCAGTGGACGCTTTCCGCATCTGTATTCAGAATTGAAGGTTTCTCAAATTTCTAAGGTTTGGGAAATAAAACGCGGTGCTTTTAGCTTGCCAAAAGAACTTCTTTTGAAGGCTGAACATTAGATATTTCCCAATTTATTAGATGCTGAACGCTGTGCAGCAATGAAAAATAAGGATTAAATTTTAAAAATTATGTCTTGAGTGTTTTATGAACCCGAGGTGAAATTGCTGTGAGTGTCTCATAGACAATCGTTTCAGAAATATCCGCAATATGTTGGATCATCTCTTGCGTATTAAAGACAATGACTGCATCCCCTTCATTACAATCAATATGGGTAACATCTACCATGATCATATCCATGCATACATTTCCAATAATTGGAGCATCTTGATTTTGTATGCGAACAAATCCTTTTGTATTTCCCAGCCGCCGAGACAAACCATCTGCATGTCCAATAGGAATGGTAGCTGTTTTTGTAGCCGCTTTGGCTGCAAAAGCTCTATTATAACCAACAGTTTCTCCAGGTGCAATCGGATGGATTTGAGAAATGATTGACTTTAAATTGTGTGTATTTTTTAACTGCGCTGTTTCTTTTTTGTCATTTCCAAAGCCATACAAACCAATCCCAATTCGAACCATATCAAACTGTGCTTGAGGGTAATTTACAACGCCAGACGTATTTAAAAGATGCAGCATGGGGGTGTACGCTAAAGCTGCACAAACAGCTTCTTTGATTGCGGTGAATTGCTCAATTTGATTAGAAGTGAACGCTTTTTCTGCTGCGTCTTCACTCGCAGCTAAATGTGAAAATAACGACTGTATTTTTAAAGCAGTAGGCGCTTTTAAATGCATTAAAATTTCTGGAATCGCTGCTGCTGAAAAGCCCAATCGATTTAAGCCAGTATTAAATTTTAAATGAACGGGATACTGGTCAAGAGATTTTTCACGCGTTAATTTTAAGAACGCATTAAAAATAGTGAAATTATACAAGCCAGGCTCTAATTGAAAATCAATGATCGCCTGTAAATTCTGAAGATGTGGGTGTAATACTAAAATTGGAGTTTGAACTCCTGCTTCACGCAAAGCAACCCCCTCATGGGTATAGGCAACTGCAAAGTAGTCTACTTTGTGTTCTAAAAACCGAGCTACTTGAACGCCATCGCTTCCATAGCCAAAAGCTTTTACAACCGCTAGTACTTTGGTTGCCGTTTGTAACTTCCCTTTGAAATAGTTGAGGTTGTGCTCCAAGGCTTTTCCATCAATTTCTAAAACAGTAACGTGATTGTTCATTTGTGGCGAATTGTTATTCGATATCGGTTACACTTGTATTGGCATCTTTAGGGGGGAGTTTCGCTTCTTTTTGCTGCTGCAATGCTTTGTAATAAGCAGCCCTGCTCAAAGGCTCATATTCTTCCATCTCTCCAAGCATGACAATTTTGTCATTTTGTGCTTTTCTAAAACTATAATGTGCTAAATTTCCAGTGTGGGTGCATACTGCATGCACTTTGGTTACATATTCGGCAGTTGCCATCAAAGCTGGCATCGGACCAAAAGGATTGCCTTTAAAGTCCATGTCTAAACCCGCAACAATTACGCGAATTCCGCTATTCGCCAAATCATTGCACACGGCAACAATTTCATCATCAAAAAACTGGGCCTCATCAATGCCAACCACATCCACATCATTTACCAACAAGCGAATATTAGAAGACACAGGAACCGGAGTAGAGCGAATTCTATTGTCATTATGAGAGACTACTTCGTCATTGTCATACCGAGTATCCAAAGAAGGTTTGAAAATTTCTACACGTTGTTTTGCAAACTGCGCACGCTTTAAACGTCTAATAAGTTCTTCTGTTTTACCGGAAAACATCGAGCCACAGATTACTTCAATCCAACCAAATTGTTCTGTATGATTTACTGTATTTTCAAGAAACATTTCGTATTTTTAGGCTTTAAAATTTTAAATTTTGTATTACTTTGCTGTTTCACAAATTTATTAAAATTTACGGCTAAAAAATAACTTCAACTTACAACTTATGCACAAAAAACTGGAAACTGATTTAATGAGTTTAGCACACAGCATTTTACAGATGAAAAATAAGGAAAATGTGTTCTTGTTAAAGCAAAAAGCACAGGAGATTTATGAAAAATTATCAGTTTTAGCATTTGTTGAAGAGTATGTAAATGCAACGCCCAACCTAAAGGATACGAAAGAAGAACTAACAGCGGTTGTTAAAAAGGCATACGAAAATAAAAAATATATTGCAGCTGAGTTAGCCGCAATCGAAGAAATAGAAACGGTTATCGAACAGCTAGCAATTGCACCATTAGAAGTTGAAAAAGAAGTTGAAAATAAGCAAATAGCACCTGAAGTTGGAAACAGCTCCTCTGAAGAAGAGGTGGAAGAGGAAGCGCAGGAAGCAGAATCCAACGAAGTGGTTACCCCAGAAAGTGAAATGGAAGATTTCGTCGCGCCATTGGAAGAAGTTGAAACAGCTCCTGTGATAGAACAGCCATTTGATGCCTTAGAAAATCTTATTTTTGAAGACACCACGGCAATAGATTCGGAAGAGGCGGATACGGAGATCGTGGAAACTCCTGCCTTAACTTTAGAGGAGGAATTAGAAGATGTTATTTCTGTAGATTTGATTGCAGATCTTTTTGAGCCTTTAAAACCCACGTCTTTAAATGATAAATTACAGGCAAATATTCAAATTGACCTAAATGATAGAATTGTTTTTGTGAAGAATTTATTTGACGGCAGTCAAGAAGATTTTAACAGAGTGGTCTCACAGTTAAATAGTTTTAAAACTGAAAAAGAAGCTAAGAAATTTATTAATAAAATGGTAAAGCCAGATTATGATTGGAAAAATCATGAAGCATTAGAAATTCGTTTTATGACGATTATCGAACGTAGGTTCTCTTAAAAACAAGCCCTTGAAACCTGTATTAATTCATACACATTTTCACAAACGAATTACCGGTATTACCAGGAGTGTGGAAAATGTCCTTCCTTTTTTTGATGTAAAATATGATACCTACCTCTATGGCTATGGTGCGAAAGGAAGATATATTTCTACTGTAAAACTATTGAAAATTTTATTTTCTAATAAAGAAGTGGTGGTGCATTGCCACAGGAATAATGAAATGATTCGCTTGTTGTTTTTTCGTTTTTTAGGAGCGAAATTTAAATTGATAATAACCAAACATGCAGAAACAGTTCCTTCCGGGTTGACCTTGAAGCTTCTGAAAAGTGCGGATAAGGTGGTTACCTTGATCCAAAGTATGAGTGAAAAATTAGGTATTGAAAATACGATAGTGGGACATGGAGTAGACATCGATTTTTTCGCTCCAAAAGAAAACATACGCTTAAAAAATATTACGCAAAAACAATTCATTTTATGTGCGGGAAGAGTGCGCAAAGCAAAAGGACAGTTGGTGCTGCTAGAGGCTGCAAAAGTTCTGAAAAATTACAAAGACTGGGCAATAGTAATTGTCGGAAAAATAGATAAACCTTCATTTTTAGTAGAGTTAAAAGCGATTTCGAAAAAACATGGGATAGAAGATCAGGTGTATTTTGTGAACGAAACTCCTGATATTAAATGCTATTACCAAGCTTCAAGTGCAGTAGTAGTGCCTAGTTTTTCTGAAGGTTTTTCTTTGGTTACCGCAGAGGCCATGTCTTGTGCATGCAATGTAATTGCTACTAAAAACGTAGGAGTCCACTCTTCTTTAATTACCCATACTGAAAATGGTTTCTTAGTAGATGCAGGGAATGTTTTTGAATTAAAAACACTGCTTTTAGCTACTGTTAAAAATGAAATTCCATATGTAGGAGAAAAGGCAAGAGCCGAAGTGGTTGAAAACTGGAGTGCAGAGAAAGAAGCTCAAAATTTAATAAAAGTATATAGATCATGATAAAAAAAATAAGCTATTGTGTTTTTTTAACTTTTTTAGTGGGTTGTAAATCGGTGTATACGGTCACAGAGTTTCAACAAAAAGAAATTCCAACGGCTCCAAATTATGAGAATGAAATAAATTGGGCCGTTTTACCCAATACCTATTCTGAAGGGTTAAAAGAGTTTGCTTCTAAAGAAACGGATACGTTAAAAGCAGATGTTTTTTACGTGTATCCAACCCTAAATACAGAAGAAGAAGATGTCCGTTGGAATGTACCGATAACAGATCTTGTGCAGCAAAATAAAGTTTTGAATAAGGTAGTTTTATTTCAAGCGTCTGCCTTCACAACTGCGGGTAAATTATATGTTCCATATTATAGACAAGCACATTTAAGATCTTATAGTGAACTTGCCAAAGGTGGTAAAAGAGCCTTGTTACTTGCGTATTCGGATGTTAAAAAAGCATTTGAAGTCTATTTGAAAAAATACAATAAAGGAAGACCCATCATTATTGCAAGTCACAGTCAAGGTTCTACACATGCGAAGTTTTTATTAAGAGATTTTTTTGATAACCAACCTTTACAGGAAAAATTAATTGCTGCCTATATTGTGGGAACGGTGATGAAGCCTGATTTATTTAAAACGATACAACCGATGACGAGTCCAGCAGAAACAAACGGACTTGTGGGGTGGAATACATTCAAAAAAGGACATTATCCAGAAAAAAAAGATGTTTTCAAAGGGAGTGTGACCACAAACCCAATTACTTGGGACGCTGCTAAAACAACTACTTTTTCTCAGCACAAAGGATTTTTGTACACCAATAATACACTCTATAAAGCCTCCTTACAAATAGAGATTACGGATGGCCTGGTATGGAGCACAAACCCGCGGTTTCCTTTGCGCTTTTTTATGTATTTTGTGAAGAATTACCATGCAGGGGACATCAACCTATTTTGGCAAGACATTAGAGAAAATGCGGAGTTAAGAACAAATACTTGGTTGCAAAATAATTAAGTAAGCTCAAGCTTCAGTGCTGCAACTACCTTTTTACTGTTTCCTATAAAAATAGCCGCATCCACAATAAAAACCGGTCTTTTTAAGAAGGTGTATTCTTCAAGTATGTATTTTTTATAGTCTGCTTCAGTAACTTTTTTGTTTTTCAAATCTAATGTTTTACAAAGCCTTGCACGCGTATTAAAAAGGGCTTTATAACTTCCAGAAAGTTGGTGCATTTCTTCTAGCTGTGCACTATTGACTGGAGTAGATTTTATTTCTTGTCGTTCAAATTCCTCGGTGGGTACTTCCTTTAAAATTCGTTGACAGGTATCACAAGTTTTTAAAAAATAGACTTTCTTCATATTAATCAATTATCTTTGTTCCCACAAAAATAAACATAAAAATGAAGACACAGTTCGAAGTTTTAAGAATCGCACGGAATTTAATTTTAAAAGAATTAGAAGGGCTAACTTTAGACCAGATTCATGTAATACCTCCAGGTTTTAAAAATAATATTGCTTGGAATGTTGCGCATTTAGTGGCAACACAACAATTATTGCATTACAAAGCTACAGGTTTAGATTGCTTGTGTCCCGATGCGTTAATCGCTGAATATAGAAAAGGAACAGTACCTTCAAAAACATTTACTGTTGAAGAATTTGACGAGGTAAAAGAATTGTTGACTGGTTTACCAGATACTTTGGAAGAAGATTTTGAAGCAGGAATTTTTGAAAATTATAGTACCTATCAAACAAGTACCGGTTTGGTTTTAGACAGTATCGAAACTGCGATTGTGTTTAACAACCTTCATGAGGGTATGCACTACGGAATCATACGATCTATTAAGAAATTTTTATAAGGTTTATTGCGAGCACTAAAGCAACGTTTTTTTTAATTGCAGTGCAGCCGATGCTGTAGGCTGGTCTTATTTAAAAGAGGTAAAAAATGAAGTTCAACACAAAAACAATTCACGGAGGTCAAAAGCGAGAGCCTTCTACGGGTGCAGTAATGCCTCCTGTTTTTATGACATCTACATATGCGCACACAACTCCTGGTGAAGCGCAAGAATTCGAATATTCACGTGGTGGAAATCCAACAAGAACAGCTTTGGAAAATAGTTTTGCTGCGATAGAAAACGGAACGCACGGTTTTGCTTTTTCTTCAGGAATGGCAGCAATCGATTGTGTTTTAAGAACATTGAGCCCCGGAGATGAAATTGTTACAGGGGATGATTTGTACGGAGGAACCTACAGAATGTTTACAAAGCTATTTCAGAAATATGGCTTGGAATTTATTTTTGTTGATAGTAGTAAAGTAGTCAGTGTTGTGGAAGCAATTACCGATAAAACAAAATTAGTTTGGTTAGAAACACCTACAAATCCTTTGATGAAAATTGCAGATATTGAAGGTATTTGCACGGCTGTAAAAGAAGTGAATCCAGCCATTCTTATTGCCGTAGACAATACTTTTGCAACGCCATATTTGCAACAACCCTTAGCCTTAGGAGCAGACATTGTAATGCATTCTGCTACAAAATATTTGGGGGGACATTCAGACATTATCATGGGTGCCTTAATGGTAAAGGACGCAAAGTTGGCCAAGGAATTGCATTTCATCCAATTTGCTGCAGGTGCTATTGCAGGGCCTATGGACTCTTTTTTAGCATTGAGAGGGATTAAAACATTACATCTTAGAATGCAACGTCATTGCGAGAACGGACGGGCAGTTGCAAATTTCTTACAGAAACATCCCAAAATAGGGACCGTTTTTTATCCGGGACTAGCAGAGCACCCGAGTCATAACATTGCCAAGAAACAAATGAAAGATTTCGGAGGAATGGTTTCTTTCCGTTTAAAAGATGAAAGTCAAGCAGCTACTTTTAAATTTTTAAAAGGCACCCAGCTTTTTACATTAGCCGAATCTTTAGGAGGCGTCGAGAGCTTGGTAAATCACCCCGTAACCATGTCGCATGCTTCCATTCCAGAAGCAGCGCGCTTAAAAATAGGAATTACAGCTTCTTTAATTCGTTTGAGTGTTGGAATTGAAGACATTGATGATCTATTAAAAGATTTGGAGCAGGCATTAAATATATATTAAAAAACCCGCACAATTTGTGCGGGTTTTTTAAGTAGAATAACAAAAGGGACAGACCGTTCACAGTTTACATATTTCTGCGATACTGACCACCAACTTTAAATAATCCTTCAGTAATCTGTCCTAAAGAACATATTTTAGTTGCTTCCATTAGTTTGTCAAATAAGTTTTCATTTTGCACTGCAGCTTCTTGTAAAATTGCAATTTGATGTGCAACTTTTTCAGGATTTGCTTTGTTTAAATTTTCTTTAGTTTCAATCTGGAATTGCTTTTCTTTTTCTGTTGCACGAATAACTTCTGCAGGTTGCACAGTAGGAGATCCTTTTGAACTTAAAAAAGTGTTCACCCCAATGATTGGGAATTCACCATTGTGTTTTAGAGTTTCGTAATACAGACTTTCTTCCTGGATTTTAGAACGTTGATACATGGTTTCCATGGCCCCTAAAACACCGCCGCGTTCTGTGATTCTATCGAATTCTAACAAAACAGCTTCCTCTACGAGATCTGTTAATTCTTCAATAATAAAAGCACCTTGAATTGGGTTTTCGTTTTTTGTCAATCCTAATTCTTTGTTGATAATTAATTGAATTGCCATCGCTCTTCGTACAGATTCTTCTGTAGGGGTTGTAATGGCTTCATCGTAGGCATTGGTATGTAATGAATTGCAATTATCGTTTATGGCATACAAGGCTTGCAGCGTTGTTCGGATATCATTAAAATCTATTTCTTGCGCGTGTAAAGAGCGGCCCGAAGTTTGGATGTGATATTTTAACATTTGAGCTCTTGCATTTGCACCGTATTTGTGCTTCATTGCTTTTGCCCAAATTTTACGAGCAACGCGCCCAATAACCGCATATTCAGGGTCAATTCCGTTTGAAAAGAAAAAAGACAAGTTGGGGCCAAACTTATCAATATCCATCCCGCGACTTAAATAATACTCTACATAAGTAAATCCATTTGAGAGCGTCAAGGCCAATTGTGTAATGGGGTTTGCACCCGCTTCCGCAATATGATATCCAGAAATAGAAACAGAATAAAAGTTCCGTACTTGTTTTTCGATAAAATATTCTTGTACATCACCCATCAGTCTCAAGGCAAATTCAGTGGAGAAAATACAGGTGTTTTGTGCCTGATCTTCTTTTAAGATGTCTGCTTGCACAGTTCCTCTCACTTGTGCTAAAGTGTCTTTTTTAATCTGTTGATAGACTTCTGAGGGTAAGATTAAGTCGCCTGTTAGACCAAGCAATAGCAATCCTAACCCATTGTTTCCTTCGGGTAATTTTCCTTGATACAAAGGTCTTTCTAGCCCTTTTGAATCATAGATTTCGTGAAATTTAGTTTCAACTTGTTTTTCTAACGAATTTTCTATAATGTATTTCTCACAATTCTGATCAATAGCAGCATTCATAAAGAATCCTAATAGCATAGGAGCAGGCCCGTTAATCGTCATAGAAACAGAAGTCATATGATGACTTAAGTCAAAGCCAGCATATAATTTTTTAGCATCGTCTAAACAGCAAATGGAAACTCCAGCATTTCCAATTTTACCATACACATCGGGTCTGCGACCTGGATCATTTCCATATAAGGTTACAGAGTCAAAAGCCGTCGAAAGACGCTTGGCATCCATTCCTAAACTTACATAATGAAATCTGCGATTTGTTCTTTCTGGTCCTCCTTCGCCAGCAAACATTCTTGTAGGATCTTCTCCGGTCCTTTTGAAAGGGTACAATCCGGCTGCATATGGGAATTCTCCTGGAACATTTTCTTGTAAATTCCAACGCAATAAATCACCCCAAGCTTTGTATTTAGGTAAGCTAATTTTAGGTATTTGAGATTGTGATAAAGAGGTACTGTGTGTTTCGATGTGAATTTCTTTATTTCGAACTTTAAAAGTATAGATAGGGTCTTTGTAGCGCTGGGTCTTTTCTTCCCAATTTAAAATAATAGCCCAATTATAGGGGTCTAAATTTAATTTTATTTTTTCAAATTGTGCAAAAAGTAATTGTAAGAATACCTTGTCTTCAGCAGTGTTTTCTAAAGAGAGCAGTGCCGCTTCATTGAATCCAGTTTTAATAATTTCTATGGGTGAATTCGTCACGGAGGCAATTGTTTGCTGAATGCCATACAATTTTTGTGCAACGGCTACTTGGGCGGTAACAGTTTTGTCGTATGCTCTGTTACTTTCTGCAATTTCTGAGAGATATCGAACTCTTGCTGGTGGAATTACAAATATCTTTTCAGACATTTCTTGCGTTATTTCTAAAGTGGAATTTAAAGCATTCCCTGTTTTTTCTGCTAGTTTATCCATAATACTTTTGTACAAAGTATTCATTCCAGGGTCGTTAAATTGTGAGGCAATAGTGCCGTAAACTGGCAAATCGTCTTGATGTATATGCCACAGGTTATTATTGCGCATGTATTGTTTCTTCACATCTCTAACCGCATCTAAAGCACCCCTTTTGTCAAATTTATTAATTGCGACGAGATCCGCAAAATCAAGCATGTCTATTTTTTCTAGTTGCGTAGCAGCACCAAATTCAGGGGTCATTACATACAAAGAGGTGTCCGAGTGTTCGATGATCTCCGTATCAGATTGTCCAATTCCGGAAGTTTCCAAAATGATCAAATCAAATTCGGCAGCTTTTAAGACTTGCACAGCCTCATTTACGTATTTAGACAGGGCTAAATTAGACTGGCGTGTAGCCAAAGAGCGCATGTAAACACGTGAGTTGTTAATCGCATTCATGCGGATTCTGTCTCCTAACAAAGCGCCGCCAGTTTTTCTTTTTGAAGGATCAACAGAAATTAAGCCTACTGTTTTATCTGGAAAATCACTTAGAAATCTGCGAACCAATTCGTCAACTAAAGAAGATTTCCCGGAACCACCCGTTCCAGTAATTCCTAAAACCGGTGTTTTAGAATTTTTATTTTTTTTATGAATTTTAGCCAAAGTAGCTTTTGCAACCTCTGGGAAGTTTTCTGCCGAAGAAATAACTCTCGCAATACTTCCAATTTCTTTATTTGCTAATTGGTTCAAAGAAACCTTTAAAGTGTCTCCAAGTGGAAAGTCTGATGTTTGAACCAAATCGTTAATCATTCCCTGTAAGCCCAATTCTCGTCCGTCGTCAGGAGCATAGATTCTGGTAATTCCGTAGGCCATCAATTCTTTTATTTCTGCTGGAAGAATAACACCGCCTCCACCACCAAAAATCTTAATATGTCCTGCGCCTTTTTCTTGCAGTAAATCATACATGTATTTAAAATATTCGTTGTGGCCTCCTTGGTACGAGGTTATGGCAATAGCATTTACGTCTTCTTGAATGGCGCAGTTTACAACCGCTTCCACACTTCTATCATGACCTAAATGAATTACCTCTACTCCTGTAGACTGAATGATCCTACGCATAATGTTTATGGCCGCATCGTGGCCGTCAAACAGCGCTGCCGCGGTTACAATACGTACTTTATAGGTGGGCTTGTAAGGTTTTATTTGTTCCATTCGTAATAAATCTTTGTTTTTGTAGCTGCAATTTACGAAAATCATAAAAATATATGTTATTTTTTATCATTTTAAAAATAGATAATATATATTTTTTTTCTTGTTTCTTTTTTTTAAAAAAATGGCATGATTGTTGGTAAACCTAATGTCTAAGATTAAATGCTTTATTATGAAAAATGTAAACCTATTTTTATTGCTTGTTGCCATCACTCTTTCTTCTTGTAACGCTATTAAAGTGACTACAGATTATGACGCCAAAGTTGACTTTACTGTATACAAAACCTTCGCTTTTTATAAGACAGGAATTGATAAGGCAGCAATTTCTGATTTAGATAAGAAAAGAATTTTAAGAGCGATCGAGTCAGAGCTCACCCTCCAGGGTTTTATAAAATCTGATAACCCAGATATATTAGTTAGTATTTTTACAAAGTCTAGAGAAAAGGTAGATGTCAATCAAAATAATAATTATGGCTATGGATATGGTTGGGGATGGAATCCTTGGATGTTCAATGGCATGAACAATTCCGTAAATATCTCTCAATATACAGAGGGCACACTTTTTATAGACTTTATAGACAAAGAGAAAAAGGAGTTGGTTTGGCAAGGCGTTGGAACCGGGGCTTTGAAAATGCAAAATAGAGAAAAAAGGGAAGTTCGGATTAAAGAATTTGTGAAAGAAATTGTTTCTAGATTTCCACCAGGAAAGAATAAATAAATGTAAAAAAGCGTTCTATGGAACGCTTTTTTTATTTAGGAATATCTTATTTTTGCTGCATGTACAATAAAAGAATACCGTTAAAGGAGGGTGATTTTTATGAAAATGAACAAGGGTATCGGGTTTTTACCGAACAGTTCCATTTAAGAAGAGGTTCTTGCTGCAGAAGTGGTTGCAAGCATTGTCCTTATGGATACGATAAAAAGACAGATACTTTTAAGTAAGGGTATGT
>DPRC01000188.1:15082-15666 GCA_003537695.1 Polaribacter sp. | reverse complement strand
TGTGCAAAATCTTTCTCGTTTGAAGCATATATAATTCCTCTTGAAGAGTTCACTAAAAGACCAATATTTTCTGAAAGTCCATATTTACAAACATCTTGTAAGTTTCCTCCTTGCGCACCAATACCGGGAACTAGTAAAAAGGCATTCGGAACTATTTTTCTAATTTCCTTGAAGTATTCAGCTTTTGTGGCTCCAACAACATACATTAAGTTTTCTGAGTTTTTCCAAGCCTTTGATACTTGTAAAACCTCTTTGTATAACTCATGCCCATGAACGCTTAGCGTTTGAAAATCAAAAGCACCTTCGTTAGAAGTCAGTGCTAACATAATGGTATGTTTACTTTTAAAAGCTAAGAAAGGTTCTACAGAGTCCTTACCCATGTAAGGGGCAACTGTGACAGCGTCAAATTCTAAATCTTCAAAAAAGGCTTTGGCATACATGGTGGAAGTATTTCCAATATCTCCTCTTTTTGCATCTGCAATGGTAAAGATTTCAGGGTATTTGTTATTTAGGTATGCAATTGTTTTATTTAAGGAGTTCCACCCTTTAATTCCATAGGCCTCATAAAATGCAGTATTTGGCTT
>DPRC01000188.1:14214-14665 GCA_003537695.1 Polaribacter sp. | reverse complement strand
GTCGACATCCAGTCCAATACATAAAAAGGATTTTTTCTTTTTTATTTGTACTATTAATTCTTGTGTGGTCATGATTTCTTTAAAGTTCCACCAAAAATACTTAATTTAGACTTTGTTTTGTAAGTTTTTGAAGGTAAAGAAGACAAATACATGAAAATATTCTAATTTGACGATGAAAAAAATAGCTTTAGTTTTTGTAATTTTATTGGTGAGTTGCACCAAAAATGAACCGGTACAGTTTTCTGAAGAGGCACTGGAAGAGGTAGTATTTGATCTGAATAAGAATCCATTTGAACTAAAAGAAGTGCTGCAGCGTTTCGAAGGAAAGAAAATTTTAATAGATGTCTGGGCCTCTTGGTGTGGAGATTGTATCAAAGGATTCCCTGCCGTTAGAGTGCTTCAAAAGGAGTTTCCAGAGGTGGTGTTTTTGTTTTTATCAGTAGACACTAAC
>DPRC01000188.1:7413-13821 GCA_003537695.1 Polaribacter sp. | reverse complement strand
CTTCCAAAAGGGATGAAAGTGGGGGCTTTTGTCGATTTTATTGATTTAAGTTGGATTCCGAGGTATATCGTGATTAATGAGACCGGGGTGATTACACTATTTAACGCTACAAAGGCTTCAGATTCTCTGTTGCAGGCAGCCTTGAAAAAAGCTATATAAATCGTTTTAGTAACTATTTTTATTTCTAAGGATAAAATACCAACACATTTCTTAATTTTACTTCAGAAATTAATCGTACGAAATAGCTTGAAAGGCTTTTAAAATTATAAACATGAGAACAAAGATTGTTGCGGGAAACTGGAAGTTAAATAATGACAAAAAAGGAAGTAAAAATTTAATTAAAGAATTAAAAAAAGCAATTAAAGAGAATCCATTGCAAGACACGCGTGTCATTGTTGCTCCTACATTTGTTAATTTATCGGCTTCAGTTAAAGCTGCAAAAAAATCTAAGATAGAGGTGGTTGCTCAAAACATGCACCAAGCTGCAAATGGCGCTTTTACAGGCGAAGTTTCTGCAGACATGTTAAAAGCAGTTGGAGTAGAAACTGTAATATTAGGGCATTCAGAAAGAAGAACTTATTTTAATGAGACAGATGGAGCACTTGCAGAAAAGATGAATACCGTTTTAGAAAAAGGAATGGAAGCTATTTTCTGCTTTGGAGAATTGTTAGAAGACCGAAAGTCTGGGAATCACTTTTCGGTGGTAGAAAGTCAATTAAAAAATGCTTTATTTCATTTAGAAGGAAAAGATTGGGCTCATATTATTTTGGCATACGAACCGGTTTGGGCAATTGGTACAGGGGAAACAGCAAGTGCAGCGCAAGCACAAGAAATGCATGCTTTTATTAGAGGCATTGTAGAGAAAAAATACACTACAAGCGTGGCAGACGCAGTTTCAATTTTATACGGTGGAAGTGTAAAGCCAGCAAATGCAGAAGAAATTTTCTCGAAGCCAGATGTAGATGGTGGTTTAATTGGTGGAGCAGCTTTAAATGTTGCGGATTTTGTGGGAATTATTAATGCTATTTAAACAGCACATTTAGATTTAATTATAATAAATTTGCATCGAGATTTAAATATCTGGATGCATTTTTTTTGATTTAATAATTATGGACAACATTTACATAGAATACAATTTTAAACTTTCTCCAAAAGAGCCAACTACAGAAATTCTAATTGCAGAGTTGGGGAGTGTAGGTTTTGAAAGTTTTGTAGAAAATGAAGACGGTGTAACTGCATATATACAGAAAGCCGCATGGACTGCTGATATACTAGCTCCTGTTTTTGTTTTAAGCTCAGGGGAGTTTGCTATTGAGTATACGCAAAGCGAGGTGGCGCAAACCAATTGGAATGCAGAATGGGAGAAAAACTTTAACCCAATTCAAGTAGATGAACTTGTGAGTATTCGTGCGCCTTTTCATGAAAACCCGAATTTAAAATATGACATTGTCATCGAGCCCAAAATGAGTTTTGGCACAGGACACCATGAAACTACACACATGATGGTGCAGCATCTCTTGCAATTAGATCTGAAAGATAAAAAGGTTTTAGACATGGGGTGTGGAACCGGTATTTTGGCAATTTTTGCTGAAATGAAGGGAGCAAAGCCATTAGACGCCATTGATATTGATACTTGGTGTTATGAGAACTCAATTGAAAATGTGGAGCGAAATGATTGTAAAAATATTTCGGTATATGAGGGAGATGCATCACTTTTAACGAGTAAAAAGTACGACGTAATCATTGCCAATATCAACAGGAATATTTTGTTGATGGATATGGAGGTATATGCCAATTGCTTGAATGAAAATGGGGTATTGCTTCTAAGTGGTTTTTATAAAGAAGACATTCCTACAATAGATGCAGCTGTTGTTAAATGTGGGTTGAAATTAGAAGCAACTATTCAAAGAAACAATTGGGTTGCCTTAAAATATAATAATTAAAAAATATTTTTTATTTTTATAGCATGAGCACAAAGGAAAAAATTCAGGAGGACGTTGACATTCTAGAAAAAGAAGTTTTTCAGCACGAGATTGTTTTACACAATGACGAGGTAAATACATTTGACCACGTAATAGATGCTTTAATGGACGTTTGCGAGCATACATTGGAGCAAGCAGAACAATGTGCGATGCTGGTACATTACAAAGGAAAATGTACTGTAAAATCTGGAGAGTTTAAAGATTTAGAACCCAGGTGTTCCAAGTTATTGCAATTAGGTTTATCTGCAGAACTAATATAATTATGGAAAATGTATTTAAATATTATGAGTTTTCAGCTTTTTTTGTAGATACTTCTGGTGCTTTTTTTGGCAATGAAATAAGTTTTACAGCCTTAAATGAGACCCATTTTTTAATTTTTGAAAGAAAAGAGGCTTCGCACAACCTATATGTTTCAAAATATGACCACAGCAAAGATATTGGTGTAAATCCTGCGATTATTTTAGAATTATTAGTAACAGATTATGATAAAAGTAACCCAGCGCACCGCATTGCAATCAAACAATACTTAGACTAATTTTTTTAAAAAAACCTTTGGCCTCATCATGGCACGTGGAAATAGAAATTCCATGATGGAAAGCGGGTGAAAAAATCAGATAGATTTTACCTCATAGCGTTTTAAAAGTTCCAATGAGGTGTATTTTAAAGATTTTTCATGGGTAGCTTCTAAGACAATAGGTGGTGCTTTCCCTGCCTTCTCCGCTTGTAGCCATCTAGAAATACACAAACACCAGCGGTCACCTGGTTTCAATCCAGGAAATTGCCAATGTGGTATGGGGGTCATCAAGTCATTCCCTTTAGATGCAGAATAGTCTAAAAATTCTTGGGTAACGAGTGCGCAAACGGTATGTGTGCCAGAATCTTGAGAGATTGTTCTGCACAGACCGTCTCTAAAATACCCCGTAGCAGGAGCTGTACAACAAGAAGTTAGTGGGTTTCCAAATATATTTAGTTCCATAGCTTAAAATATCAATGGTAAAGTTATACAAAATAGTCTTGTATACAAAGCGTGAAGTGGATCGTTTAGAATATTTCCAGCGGATTTCTCGAAATACAGCCAATCTTGAACATAGTGTTAAAATACGCAGCTCCTTTGTAACACATTTAACCAAAGTAAGTGCGCTAAAATAAACGCAAATTAAAACCAACACTCTGTAACCTTTTTTAAACTTTTGTAGTCTATATCTTGTGCAGCATACTGCACCTGTAAAAAGAGGAATTTAATAAAATTTTGTATGAAAATTTTCTTTACAAACTGATTATTTGAAAAAGGAAGAAGGAAGAAGGAAGGGTGAGAAATCATCCTTTTTTTATACTGAGAATTTTGAGAGAGTTCATAGCAGTGATTCATAGAATACGCAGTTCCTTTGTAACATGTTTATACCCAAAGTTAAACACCAAAATTGTCAATAACGATATGTTTAATTTTATTGTTTAGTGATTTTATGGCATTGTAGCTGGTGTGTTCCAATACAATGATGACCAGGTCATCGTCTAAATACGACGTAAGTCCTGTGCTAAATCCATTCCATTTCCCATAATGATAGATGCTATTTTGTCTTTTAGTGTCTATTCTAAAGCCAAAGCCATAAGGAATTTCTCTTCCATAGCTTGTTTTTCCTTTAGAGTACATAAGAGCTAGGGATTCTTTTGTAAGGAGCTTTCCAGTATTTAATCCCAGCGTCCACTTATATAGATCTTCCGCCGTTGTATACACATTTTTATCACCCACAATCGCATCGTTTACAGTGCTGCGAATTTTTAAATGGCGCCAACCTCGGTACAAGCGATAGCCCGCTAGTTGGTCCTCTTTAATCGTATCGTTTTCAAAGCTGTATACGTATGAGTTTTTCATTTGCAGTGGTTCAAATATATTTGTTTCTAAAAAAGAGCTGAAAGAAGTCCCAGAAATTTTTTCAACAATAGAAGCCAGTACAAAATATCCGGTGTTTGAATAATCAAAGTTACGGCCAGGTTTAAAGAACCTACGAACATTACTTGTGGCTAACAATGCAATCATTTCGGCATTTGTAGGGGCTTTTTTTTCTTGCCATTTATGTTCAGCAATCCAAAAGTATTTGGGCAATCCAGCAGTGTGATTTAAGAGGTTTTTGATCGTTACAGCTGCGTATGGGAAGTCTGGAAAATAGGTGTTTACAGTGTCTGTTAGCTTAATTTGGTTTCTTTCTTTTAATAACATAATTGCCGCTGCTGTAAATTGCTTACTTACCGATGCTAGCTGAAATGTAGATTCTTTCTTTAGCGCCGTTTTCTTTTTGAAATCTGCAGTTCCTACCTGATTTTGATACACTATTTTATCACTCTTTGCAACTAGTATGGCACCGTTAAAGTCATGTCTTTTGTGAATTCGTTTTAATAAAGAATCTAGTTTAAAATGTATTCTTTTTGTCTCCTTTTCGGAGTGCCGCGCTAAAAGATCAGGAGCTGTTATTTTTACAGCTTCCTTTACAGGAGTTTTAATAATGGCTACCGTATTGTTGGGCTGCGATGTATTTAAAATGAATAAGAAGACACACAAGGAAAGGAAGAGTATCGAATAAACTATTTTTTTGTGTTTCTTTAAATACAAATTATTAATTTTAATGGGCAAGTTAACAATCATTTTGATATATCCAAGGTACTTTTTTAAAGGATATCGCGTGTTTGAATTTAAAATAGTATTCTTTTTTTTTAATTTCGGAATGTATCTGGGGAAAGAAGTGCTTTCTGCAGAAAAAAAATATAAAAAATAGCAATGTGCAAGCATTGCTAAGCGGTTTATATGCCATTCATACTTCAGAAGGTGTGCTTTCCAGTCGAAAGTTTATAAAGAATTAAATCGTGTTTAAAAGAGTTCATAAGCCCTTT
The DNA here is from genome assembly GCA_003537695.1 of Polaribacter sp. GTDB lineage: Bacteria > Bacteroidota > Bacteroidia > Flavobacteriales > Flavobacteriaceae > Polaribacter. The sequence goes on along the minus strand of DPRC01000188.1, from coordinate 8,953 downwards.
TGGTAATGCGAGGATGCTGTTGTTTGCGATTGGTCAATAGGATTTAAAGTGCTTAAAAAAGACCATTTATGTATGTTTTGGGGGAACATAGTGGGAAAGTAGCCATATAAAAAAAACGCAACTCCTTATTTAGTAGGTAGTTGCGTTTTATAATTGTGACCCTGACAAGATTCGAACCTGTAACCTTCTGATTCGTAGTCAGATGCGCTATCCAGTTGCGCCACAGGGCCAATTTTTATGGGTGCAAATATAATAGAGTTTTTTCAATATAGAAAGGCTATTGTATTTTTTTATAAATTAATTTCTTTTTTATATGCGGCAATGATAGGTTGTGCTTTTTCGAGGTCTTTTTTAAAGATATATAATTCAACGGAATTATTGGGAGCACCAAAACCACCCAATCTCGCAGACTCCACTCTATCCGATATTCGAGTCGCTATTTCGGCGGTATTTAACAACGTTTGTAATCTATGTACTAAAATGGCATTGTCGGTAAAAACTTTAGTGTAGGTTGCTTCCATAATATTTCTTTTTAGTCTAATGAATTTTGGGTTACAAATGTTCTCCAACCAATAAGGGCAAGTTGCATTTTAGAGGCTTTTGAAAGGTCTAGCCTTTTTTTTGTGAAAGAGGGCAGAACAGCTTTGTTTACTTTTGCAAGCAGTTTAAAAATTGTTTGTTTCATTGGGTTTATTTCTACCCCAAATTTAATGAAAATAAACTACTCTGTAACATGCGTTTTTAAAGGTTCTTGTTCAAAGGCGAAAGCATGGGTAAACTGTAATTATTTGGAGTATATATTTTAAAGGTTTGGATCTAAGTATTTTTTCCTTTCTGCACAAAGTGATAAAAATGTATCTTTGCAAAAAACAGGGGTATGAGTATTGGGTATGTAATTATAGGACTGATATTATTAGTTATTGGTGGTGATTTTTTAGTAAAAGCAGCGATTAGCTTGTCTTTTAAGTTAGAGATCTCTAAAATGGTGATTGGGATGACGGTAGTTTCTTTTGCGACTTCTTTGCCAGAATTACTAGTAAGTTTGCAAGCAGCACTTGATGGCTCTCCTGCAATTGCAATAAACAATGTGATTGGTTCTAACATCGCGAACATTGGTCTTGTGCTCGGAATCACAGCAATTATAGGTCCCATTGCAGTGCAGAAAGATTTTTATAAATTTAATTGGCCGGTAATGATGCTCTTTTCGGTGGTTTTGTATTACTTTTTAATGAATGATGCCGTTTTAACACAAATAGAAGGTGTTTTACTTTTAGTAGGACTGGTTGTTTTTTTATGGATACTGATAAGGAATGCAAGAAAAGAAGAAGTGGTTAGCGACGACGTAGATGATACTTTGGCCGAAATTGGATACGGTAAAATAGTTGTTTGGTTGTTGTTAGGTGGGGGCGCTTTGTATTATGGTGCTGGTTTTTTAGTGGATGGTGCAAAAGAGATTGCAAAAAGCAGCGGGGTTAGTGAGGGAGTAATCTCCATTACAATGATTGCTATTGGTACCAGTGTGCCAGAATTAGCAGCTTCT
>DPRC01000188.1:767-7098 GCA_003537695.1 Polaribacter sp. | reverse complement strand
CCAGAATTAGCAGCTTCTGTAATTGCTGCAATAAAGGGTGAAAAGTCCATTTCTTTAGGAAATTTAATTGGCTCTAATATTTTTAATATTGGCTCTGTGTTGGGTTTTACAGCGCTTATAAAAGAGATTGCAATCCCTTTAGACGAACCTCAAATTTTGTCCAGAGATATTTTTTGGATGTTGGGTTTTTCTGCGATTTTGATTCCTTTGGTGTTTATAAAAAAGAAGTTTCTTTTAAGCAGGTTTAAAGGAGGTTTTTTATTTTTAGCATATGGAACTTTTATATATTTAATTTTTAAAACTACGGCATAAAAAAAACGCGAACCAACCATGGAACGCGTTTTCAATTGTATATAGGTAGTGCGATTATTTAACTGGTTTTACAGTTTTAATAATTCTTGAAGCAATTTTATAAGGGTCTCCATTTGAAGATGGACGACGGTCTTCTAACCATCCTTTGTATCCTTTTTCTACAGCGATAATTGGAATCCGAATAGAGGCTCCTCTATCTGAAACTCCCCAAGAGAAATCATGGATAGATGCAGTTTCGTGATCACCAGTTAATCGCAGGTCATTGTGCTCGCCATAGACGGAAATGTGTTCTTTTACAAGTGGACGGAAAGCTTCACATATTTCAATATATTTCTCTTTAGAACCACAAGTCCTCAGGATCGTATTTGAAAAGTTAGCATGCATTCCAGAGCCATTCCAATCTGTATTTCCTAGTGGTTTTGGGTGGTACTCGATGTACATCCCTTTGCCTTCTGTTAAACGATCTAATAAATATCTAGAGATCCAGATTTCATCTCCTGCTTTTTTTGCTCCTTTTGCAAACAATTGGTATTCCCATTGTCCAGAGGCAACTTCTTGATTGATGCCTTCAAAATTTAATCCTGCATCAATACATAAATCGGCATGCTCTTCAACAAAAGCACGTCCGTGTGTGTTTTTACCTCCAACAGAACAGTAGTACATTCCTTGTGGTGCAGGGTAACCACCTCTTGGAAATCCTAATGGCAAATCAGTATCCGTATCCATAATAAAATATTCTTGTTCAAAACCGAACCAGAAATCGTTGTCATCATCTTCAATGGTAGCGCGTGCATTAGAAATGTGCGGAGTACCATCAGCATTCATTACTTCAGTCATTACTAAATAACCATTAATCCTTTTTGGATCTGGATAGACGGCAACGGGCTTTAAAATACAATCAGATGCTCCACCAGAAGCTTGTTTTGTAGAAGAACCATCAAAAGACCAAAGGCCTAATTCTTCAACAGTTCCCTGAAAGTTTTCGTGCTCTTCAACTTTAGTTTTACTTCTTAAATTCTGTGTTGGTTTGTATCCATCTAACCAAATGTATTCTAATTTAATTTTTGCCATAATAAATAATTGAGTGAATAATGTTAACAGTACAAAAATGAAATATTTTCCCTACATATCAAAAAATATAGGGGTAAAATGTTTAAATTTGTATAAAAATAATTTTATCCCTAATTTATATAGGGGTCGTTTATTTATAAGTAAATAAAATACCTAAAAAACTAACAATATGTCAATTATTAGATTCAACGCTTTACAAGAAACATTAAACAGAAAGCCTGTAGAGGTGAATCAGAGTGAAAAAAGATCGACACTTTTTGGGCAAAATGTATTTAATAAACATGCGATGCAGCAGTATTTGACGCGTGCAGCATATGAAAGCGTGATGAATGCAATTGAGCATGGTACACGCATTGATCGTAAAATTGCAGATCAGGTTGCTGTCAGCATGAAAGATTGGGCAATGTCTAAAGGTGCAACACATTATACGCATTGGTTTCAGCCATTAACGGGAGCAACAGCAGAAAAGCACGATGCTTTTTTCGAGTCGATCAATGGAAGTCTGGCAATGGAGAAATTTGATGGGGAGCAGCTCGTGCAGCAAGAACCAGATGCCTCTAGTTTTCCCAGTGGAGGGATTAGAAATACTTTTGAAGCACGGGGTTTTACCGCGTGGGATCCTACTTCTCCTGCTTTTATCTACGAAAGAACACTTTGCATTCCAACAATATTTGTGGCGTATACGGGGGAAGCTTTAGATAATAAGACGCCTTTATTACGGTCCTTACAGGCAGTAGATACACATGCAACTGCCGTTTGTCGCTATTTTGATAAAAACATCAACAAAGTAAATGCCACATTAGGCTGGGAACAAGAATTTTTTTTAATAGATACTGCTTTGGCACTTTCTAGACCTGATATCCAATTAACGGGAAGAACTTTACTTGGACATTCGTCAGCAAAAGGGCAGCAGTTAGATGATCATTATTTCGGGATAATTCCCGCAAGGGCGATGAGTTTTATGCAGGATTTAGAGGAGGAGTGCATGCTTTTAGGAATCCCAGTAAAAACAAGACACAATGAGGTGGCTCCAAATCAATTTGAGGTCGCGCCCATCTTTGAGGAAGCAAATCTTGCAGTAGATCATAATTCTTTGCTCATGGATGTAATGCATAAAGTAGCAGACAGGCATCAATTTAAAGTATTGTTCCATGAAAAACCATTTGCAGGAATCAATGGTTCTGCAAAGCATAACAACTGGTCTTTGGCATTAGAAAATGGTACAAACCTTTTGAGTCCGGGGAAAACTCCTATGAAGAATCTACAATTCTTAACGTTTTTTGTAAATACTATTAAGGCGGTATACGAAAATGAAGAATTGTTAAGAGCGGCTGTTGTTTCTGCAAGCAATGATTATCGATTGGGAGCAAATGAAGCGCCACCAGCAATTATATCTGTTTTTATTGGTGCACAGCTTTCGGCTGTTTTAGACGAGTTAGAAAATGTTACTAAAGGAAAATTATCTCCAAAAGAGAAAACAGACTTAAAACTAAATATTATTGGTAAAATCCCTGAGATACTATTAGACAATACAGACATCAATAGAACCTCTCCATTCGCTTTTACGGGGAATAAATTTGAATTTAGAGCCGTAGGGTCTTCTGCGAATTGCGCGGGACCAATGACCGTTTTAAACACCATTGTTGCAAAACAGTTGAAAGAGTTTAAGCAGGACGTAGATCTACTCATAGAATCTAAAAACTTGAAAAAAGACGAAGCCGTTTTTAATGTTTTGAGAGAATGTATTAAAGCGTCTAAGAAGATTAGATTTGATGGCGATGGATATGGAGAAGCGTGGGAAAAAGAAGCTAAAAAACGCGGATTAAGTAACAATAAAACAACGCCATCGGCCTTGAAAGTAATGAGTTCTAAAAAAGTCATCGATTTGTATGAGGAGATGAATGTGATGAGTAAGATTGAGGTGGAAGCGCGCTATGAAATTAAATTAGAAGAATATACGAAGCGTTTGCAAATAGAAAGTAGGGTATTGGGAGATATTTCTAGAAATCACGTGGTACCAACAGCAATTATTTATCAGAATACCTTGTTAGAAAACACAAAGAATTTGAAAGAAATATTTGGCGGAGATTACAAAAGTATCGCCAAAGAGCAAATAGAACTCATCATGACGATTTCGAAGCACATTACAGAAATTAATGCAAAAGTTATTCAAATGGAAGCAGCACGTTCAAACGCAAACAAGCAGGTTGGTTTAAAATCTGCAGAACAATATTGTAGCAATGTGAAACCGTTTTTCGAGCAAATTCGATACCACTGCGACAAGCTAGAAACGATGGTAGATGACAACTTATGGCCTTTGACAAAATATAGGGAATTATTGTTTACAAAGTAATCATAAAAACATCCTGTTTTTGGATAGAATTTTTTATTCAAAAGACTAAATTTGCACTATACAACACAACAATATGAGCCAAGAAGTTTCTAAAAGATACGCACAAAGAGGTGTTTCTGCATCCAAAGAAGATGTACACAATGCGATTAAGAATATAGACAAAGGTTTATTTCCAAAAGCCTTCTGTAAGATTGTGCCGGATTATTTAACAAATGATGCGGACTATTGCTTAATAATGCATGCAGACGGAGCAGGAACAAAATCCTCCCTGGCCTATATGTATTGGAAAGAAACTGGTGATATTTCAGTTTGGAAAGGTATTGCGCAGGATGCGTTAATCATGAATATTGACGATTTATTGTGTGTAGGTGCAACAGATAATATCATGCTATCTTCTACCATAGGTCGTAATAAAAGTAAAATTCCTGGTGAAGTTTTGTCAGCAATTATAAACGGAACAGAGGAGCTAATCGAAGATTTAAAAGGTTTTGGAGTGACCATTCACTCTACAGGCGGGGAAACGGCAGATGTTGGTGACTTAGTGCGAACAATCATTGTAGATTCTACCGTAACTGCACGTATGAAAAGAGCAGCTGTTATCGACAATGCAAATATAAAAGCGGGAGATGTCATTGTTGGATTAGAATCTTTCGGACAAGCTAGCTATGAAACGGAGTACAACGGCGGAATGGGATCTAACGGATTAACGTCTGCAAGACACGACGTTTTTCATAAATACTTAGCTGAAAAATACCCAGAAAGTTTTGATGCTGCGGTTCCTGAAGATTTAGTGTATTCTGGAAACACAAAACTGACAGACAGTGTTGAGAATTCTCCAATTGATGCAGGTAAATTAGTGCTGTCCCCAACGAGAACCTATGCACCCATCATAAAAGAAATTTTATCAAAATTTAATTCAGACACCGTGCATGGAATGATTCATTGTTCTGGTGGTGCACAAACAAAAATATTACATTTTATAGACAACCTTCACATCGTAAAAGACAATATGTTTGAGGTTCCTCCTTTATTTAAATTAATACAAGAACAATCAAATACAGATTGGAAAGAAATGTACCAGGTCTTTAATTGTGGGCATCGAATGGAAATATATGTAGCTCCAGAGATCGCAGAGGACATTATAGCAATTTCGGAATCGTACAATGTAGCTGCTAAAATTGTGGGCAGGGTAGTAGCTTCTGAAACCAAAAAACTAACCATCAAGAGCGCCTTTGGTGTTTTTGAGTATTCATAAAATAAAATCGGACGCTGATACCATGTTTGTAGCAATGCTAAGAGTTGTGCTTCTGATTGGGTTTTAGAATTTCCTATTTCAACGTTCCCTGGAAATCAAATGTAAGTAAAGGCAGAAGTGCAAACGGATGCAGTTAAATATACTCAAAATGAAATATTTAACTTTCCGATAAAAAGTGTAAATTCGCAATCCAAGAAAAGAGTCGCAAATGTTAGATAAATTAAGAATTGTAAAGCAGCGTTATGATGAGGTTTCTGATTTGATTATTCAGCCAGAAATTATCATGGATCAGAAGCGGTATGCGCAATTGATGAAAGAATATAAGGATTTAGGAAATGTTGTTGAAAAGGGAGATGAATATCAAGTTTTAGTAGACAATATAGAAGAGGCAAAAGAAATTTTGGCAGACGGTTCAGATGCAGAAATGAACGAGATGGCGAAGTCAGAGATTGACGAAGCCAATGCAAGAATCCCAAAGTTAGAGGAAGAAATACGCTTTTTATTGATACCTACGGATCCCGAAGATTCTAAAAATGCAGTCGTAGAGCTGCGGGCAGGAACTGGGGGAGACGAGGCAAGTATTTTTGCTGGAGATTTGTTTAGAATGTATACTAAATATTGTGAAAGTAAAGGCTGGAAGGTCTCTACAGTAGATTATTCTGAAGGTACAAATGGAGGGTTTAAGGAAATTCAATTTGAAGTAAACGGTGCAGATGTTTATGGGATTTTAAAGTTTGAAGCTGGAGTGCACCGAGTACAACGAGTGCCGCAGACAGAAACACAAGGGCGTGTGCATACTTCAGCAGCTACCTGTATGGTATTTCCAGAAGCGGAAGAGTTTGATGTAGAAATAAACCCTAAAGAGGTGCGTATTGATTTTTTCTGTTCTTCTGGTCCAGGAGGTCAATCTGTAAATACAACCTATTCGGCCGTCCGTTTAACGCACATTCCAACAGGATTGGTAGCACAGTGTCAAGATCAAAAATCCCAACATAAAAACAAGGAGAAAGCCTTTAAAGTTTTACGTTCCCGTCTGTATGACATGGAATTGGCTAAGAAAAATGCAGCGGATGCTTTAAAGCGTGGCTCTATGGTTTCTTCTGGAGATAGAAGTGCCAAGATTAGGACCTATAATTATGCGCAAGGCCGCGTTACGGATCACAGGATCGGGCTTTCATTGTACGATTTACCAAATATTATGAATGGTGATATTCAAAAAATTATAGATGAATTGATGTTGGCAGAAAATACAGAGAAGCTAAAGAGTTTGAATGACGACTTATAATACACTAGATCTTAAAAAACACAAAGCCTCAATATTTTTATTGAGGCTTTTTTTT
>DPRC01000188.1:0-333 GCA_003537695.1 Polaribacter sp. | reverse complement strand
AAAAAAAAATAAAAGCGATTTAAGTTTTTGGGGAAACCTTCAATCGCTTTTTTTAGTTAAACAAATATTTTATTATAAAGTCAGAGTAAAACTTTCTAATAATGGGGAAATAAGTTGATCAACATTACAAATATAGAACACCTTTATTAATCCCACAATCCCTGAAATCAGTGTAATTTCAGTGACCCTGAATTCAGGGTCTCCCCGTTGATTTTATGTTTAATCACTCCTCTTATTCACTAGGTGGATGGAGCTCTGTAAAATCTTTTATAGTAGTGGTAGCATGCGTATTAGGAGTATTTAAATTTACTATTTTAATAGTTGTATAGTTTA
>DPRC01000016.1:18488-20189 GCA_003537695.1 Polaribacter sp. | reverse complement strand
GCATGAGAGCATCAAAAACAGGCTGTTGTCCTGTCTTCTTTTTTAGACAAATTCTTTCAATGTATTAAAATTTTCAATAATGGCATCGGCATTTTCCAGAGTTTGTCCTTCAGACAATACATTCGCATAGCCAAAGACAAAGATATTTGCAGCATTGGCTGCCTTAATCCCGTTGTCGGAATCTTCTATAACAATACAGTTTTCTTTTCCGCAATTGCTAAGGGCTGCTGCCTTGTTAAAAATTTCTGGATGTGGTTTTGAGGCGACTAAATCGGCACCACTAATTTTTGCAGTAAAATAATGATTTAAATCAAAGCGATTAAAAACACGGTCTATGTTTACCATGGCCGACGAAGAAGCTAGAATTAAGGTAATTCCTTTGGCATGCAAATACTGTATTATTTCCATGACACCAGAAACCAACTGTAAATTTGGGTCGTTTTCAAAAAAATTTATATAGCGTTTTCTTTTGTCGAGAACCAAGTCTTCCGGGTTTTTGTCCAATTTAAAATGGGCAACCAGTCTCTGAAATGCATTGCTTGTAGAAGAACCTGTAAAGGACTTATATAAAGCATCAGAAACGTTTATATCTAAAGAATTAAAGGTTTCATAATAGGCTTTTTTATGAATTTCTTCAGAATCAATAATGACACCATCCATGTCAAAAATAACACATTTTATTGGGCTTGTAATTTTCATTTAGTCTAAAAATTTATCTTTTAAAGCTGCTGTAGGAAGCATACAGCTGTCCTTTTTTCCAAACCATCGGTAGCGGTTTTTGGCAACATAGTCATAAACGAGATCTCTAAAAAATTCAGGAAAAAGCCATAATACTCCACTAGCTTTCCAAACCCCACCAAAATCCGCCATCACTTTTAAGGCTGCCGTAGATTTTATTTCATACGAAATTCCAGGAGCATACAAAATTACAGCATCTGTTGTATCTGTATCTATTTTTAATGTCGTAATAATTTTTTTACCAGTTTCAGATTGAATCGCGGCAAATAAAAACGTGTTCTTTTTGTCGTATCGGATTACGGTATTCACTGCAGTGTTGCATAAATTGCAAACACCGTCAAATAAAATTACTTTCTTGTTTTTCGGAATATCAAGCATTTAACGGTTTCAAATTATATGAAGTACAAAGATACTTTATCTTTTCTAAATTTTCTTGTAACATATCTTCTTTTGCTGCGTCTTATGCTTGTATTTCCAATGTTATTTGAGTTGCTTTTAACATAAAATTAATAGCGAACACCAGTAGCAATGAATACTTTTATATACAAATAAACACTGCATGATTAAGATAGAGGACTTACATAAATCGTATCCAATAGGAAAAGATTCTTTACACGTTTTAAAGGGAATTGATTTACACATAAAAGAGGGGGAATTTGTTTCCATCATGGGTTCTTCAGGGTCTGGGAAGTCTACCTTATTAAATATTGTGGGTTTGTTAGATGTGCATGATCGTGGAAATTATTATCTAAACGGACAATTAATTAAAGAATTGAACGAGAAGAAGGCGGCAATCTTAAGAAATAAATTTTTAGGATTTGTATTTCAATCTTTTAATTTAATCGCATACAAGACCGCTCTAGAAAATATTGCATTGCCTTTGTATTACAAAGGGATGGCACGGAAAGAGCGTTTAAAAGTAGCGATGGATTATTTAGAGAAAGTAGGTTTAAAGGACTGGGC
>DPRC01000016.1:8066-18073 GCA_003537695.1 Polaribacter sp. | reverse complement strand
TTAGCGGATGAGCCAACAGGTGCATTGGATTCTACAACTACAGACTCTGTAATGAATTTATTAAAAGAGATCAACGACGAGGGCATGACAGTCTTTGTAATTACCCACGAAGAAGAGGTTGCAGAGCAAACAAAAAGAATTGTGCGCTTAAAAGATGGGATTATTATCAGTGATGAACTTACCAATATATCAAAAGCTATATAGTTATGTTTGATTTAGACCGTTGGAGAGAAATTTTTCAAAGCATTAATAAAAATAGGCTGCGCTCTGTAATGTCAGGATTTACGGTTGCATTTGCCATTTTACTGTTCACCTTATTATTTGGTGTTGCCAATGGTCTTGGGAATTTTTTTAAAGGCGCTTTTGTAGACAGTGCAGAAAACACGATTTCTTTGCGCGTGCGAAAAACCACGAAACCTTACAAGGGATTGCAAACCGGAAGAATTATTCAACTGAAGAATAAGGAATATGAATACATCGGTCAAGAATATAAAAATAAAATTGAGTACCAATCTGCGCTTATTTATAAAAATTTTTCAATAAAGTATAAAAATGAGGCAAGCACATATAGCGTAACAGCCGTAAACCCTGATTATCAGTTTTTAGAAAAAATAATTATAACCGATGGCCGTTTTTTAAATGAAAGAGATTTAAATCAAAAGTCAAAATCGATTGTGATCGGAAGATTGATTAAGGAAGATCTTTTTGGAGAAAGGCCAGCAATTGGTAAAAGAGTCAATGTCAACGGAAGTTCGTATTTAGTGATTGGTATTTTTTCTGATGAGGGCGGCGACAACCAAGAACGCAAGGCATACATACCTCTTTCTACAGCGCAAATGATATACGGTAGCAACGACTATATCAGTCAGATAGATTTAGGATATAATCCAAGTTTAAGCACCGATGCTGCCATCGCTTTTGGACATCAAATAGAACGTGATTTGCGAAAAAAATTAGACATTCATCCAGACGATCAAAGTGCTCTTTCCGTGAATAATATGGCAGATGCTAATAAATTTATTAGCACCGTAATGTTTGCTTTGGTGCTGATCATTACTTTTATTGGTTCTGGAACGTTGATTGCAGGAATCATTGGAATTTCCAATATTATGATTTTCGTGATAAAAGAACGGTCAAAAGAATTTGGTATTCGGAAGGCCTTGGGAGCGCAACCAGCATCTATTGTGGGGATGGTAGTGCAAGAATCCGTGCTAATTACAACCATTGCAGGTTATGTTGGTTTAAGTTTAGGTACCTATCTCTTAAGTTTAATTGGAGACAGTTTAGAGGAAGATTATTTTATTACAAATCCAAGTGTTAGCCCAGGCATTGTTATTGGCGCAACGATTGTATTGGTCTTGTCGGGACTAATTGCAGGGTATGTACCAGCAAAAAGAGCTGCAAAGATCAAACCTATTGAAGCATTAAGAGCAGATTAACTATGAAATTTTTATTTGATTCAGATACTTGGCAAGAGATTTACGGAAGCATCCGTAAAAATAAAGTACGGACTTCCATTACAATTATTGGGGTGCTGTGGGGGATTTTCTTGTTAGTGGTTTTATTAGGTTCCGCCAGAGGTTTAGAAAACAGTTTTAATAAGTTGTTTGGGAATTTTGCAACAAACAGTGTTTTTGTTTGGACGCAATCTACAGATACTCCCTTTAAAGGTTTTCAAGAGGGAAGAAGGTTTCTGCTCACTATGAATGATATTGATGCGTTAAAGTCGGAATATTCTGATGAGATTAAATTATTGGCGCCAAGAAACCAAACGAACAACCTAATTATTAAAGATTTTAAATCGGGTAATTTTAGGGTGAGTGGGGATTACCCAATTCTAGACGAAATTCAGAAGAAGAAATTATTATACGGTCGTTTTTTAAATCAAAATGACATTGCTACCATCGCAAAAGTTGCGGTCATTTCGGAAGATATGTACAAACAGTTGTTTGAAAAAGATGCATTTCCAATCGGACAATATTTGAAAATAAATAGCATCAGTTATAAGGTAATTGGGGTTTATAAGCCTTCGAGCACCATCAATTTTGATGGAGATTGTGCTTACATTCCGTTTAGTACGTTCCGAAAAGTTTACAATACTGCAAATAAGGTAGATTGGATGATGATTACGGCAAATGAAGGGACTGATATTGAGCAAATGGAACGGGATGTGTTGCTCACGTTAAAAGGCTTGCACAATGTGCACCCAGAAGATAAAAGGGCTTTTGGAAGTGTGAATTTGGGTACACAAATCGGAAAAATTACAGGGTTTTTAACAGGCATGCAGTTTTTAACTTGGTTTGTAGGGATTGCAACTTTGGTGGCGGGCGTTTTTGCCATTGGTAATATCTTACTTATTACTGTAAAAGAAAGAACCAAAGAAATAGGGATTCGAAGAGCGATTGGGGCAACGCCAAAAAGTATTCGACAGCAGATTGTATTGGAATCTGTTTTTTTAACAACGGTTGCGGGAATGTTAGGGGTCATTTTAGGAAGCCTAGTGCTGTTTATCATCGACATGGCATTTGGCCAGGGAGCAGATGCCGCACTTATAAACCCAACGGTGAACATTCCAATTATATTGATTGCATTTGTCACATTAGTGGTGTTAGGAACTTTAATAGGACTGATTCCTGCACACATGGCAACTGTAGTAAAACCGATAGAAGCATTAAGAGAAGAGTAAAATCATTTAAAAATAAATTATGAGTAAAAGAGCTAAGATTATTTTGATATGTATTGTGATCCTATTTATTGGGGCCTTAATTTGGTTTGGTAAAAAGAATTCAAAAAGTTTGGTAGCATTTGAAACGGAACTTCCTTTTAGAACTACCATTATAAAGAAAACAGTGGCAACAGGAAAAGTAATTCCCCTGGAAGAAATTGAAATAAAACCACAGATAGCTGGTATTATTGATAAGGTAATCTTGTTGGAAGGCTCTAAAGTTAAAAAGGGAGACTTGATTGCTGTGGTGCGTGTGGTGCCCAACGAACAATCTTTAATTAGTGCCAAAGGAAGAGTAGACATTACCAAGTTGCGTGTGAATAACACCCGAGTCTCGTATAAGAGAACGAAAACTTTATTTGAAAAAGGCGTGGTTGCAAGCGCAGCGTTCGAAGGTGTTGAGCTTTCCTATGCACAAGCAAAACAAGATTTAAAAAATGCAGAGAATGATTACTTAATTATAAAAAGAGGTTCTGCAGGTTCCTCCGGTGCTGCAAATACAAATATTATTGCTCAAATGTCTGGGACTATTTTAGAGATTCTTGTAAAAGAAGGGGATCAGGTAATCCAGTCCAACAACTTTAATGCAGGAACTACGATTGCTTCTATTGCAGACATGAGTAAAATGATTTTCGAAGGGAAAGTAGACGAGTCTGAAGTTGGTAAATTAGTAAAAGGTACCGACATAGAAGTTTCTATTGGTGCGATAGCGGGAAAGAAATTTCTTGCAAAATTAAATTTTATTGCCCCAAAAGGAACGGAAGAAGGAGGTGCTGTACAATTTAAGATTAAAGCAGATGTTTCTTTAGATGATGATTTTTTTATCAGGGCTGGTTACAGTGCCAATGCAGACATTATTTTAGTTAAAAAAGACAGTGTTTTGGCCATTAAAGAAGGTTTGTTACGCTTTGATAAAGAAACAGAAGCTCCCTATGTGGAGGTGGAAACAACAGCAGGCGTTTTTGAAAAAAGAGTACTCGCATTAGGGACTTCAGATGGTGTAAATGTAGAAATTATTGAAGGTATTGTTGCCGAGGATAAAATAAAGATTTGGAATAAGGCCTCTAAAGATGAAGACGAAGAGGATAAATAATTTTAGTTAGTTTTGTTGGAGAGAGGAGTATACGCGAGTAGATTCCTCTTTTTTTTTGTTTATAAATGGAACGGATATAAAATATCATTGCTTTGAATCCCACCATACCAAAAAGAATTTCTCAAGATCTCCATTGGGTTTTTTACACCAGCAGAGTGGAGAAAACTGCCGTTCTAAATATTCTTTTGTAGCTTTTGTAAAAGTTTCAAATGATTGCCAGTTTACATTTTCATAGGGTTGCACCAGCCAATCTTTTTTAATAGGAATGTAGAATTTACAGGCAGATAACTGTCGCAGCTCGTTTACATTCGCATAAAACCCAACTATGCAAGCTTGGTTTATCGTTTTTAGCTGCCTGTTCATGTCTGAAAATGGCAGAAATAACTGTGCTTTAAAACAGACCTGTTGTGTCATTTCTTCCGCTTTTAAAGCAATGCTTGTGAGATAGCGTGAACAGGCTTCTGAATAGAGTAGTGGCAATTGTTTTTGCTGTAGTTTTACAAGTTTTTCTATGAGAGAATCCTTTCTATTAGGACCAATAAAATGCGCAATTTCTGTAGTTCCAACAGTAGGGTCATAGAGGTAAAATTTATAACTAATTTCCAAATGAATTGGTTGCTTTTCTTTCATCAGGATGCAATCCAGTTCTCCAAGTGTAATTTTATCTTTTTGAATTTGAATATTTTCTGAAAGAATAGTATGGTTTGGATCCTGCTTTAATTGAAAGGATACAAAGCGTTCTATATACCTTCCAAGCCGTGCTTTTTCATCCATAACAATGTCAATTTTGGCAGCATGCATTGGGATTTCTAACTGTAGTAGCTCTAAAACGGCAGTGCCTTTCCACAATGCAGGCGTTTGTAAAAATCCCACATACCTTTTTTGAATATCTTTTGTTTTTTGATGCTTCATGTTCAAGTACTAATTTCACTAATTTATAGGAATAAAGGCAGCTTATTTGCTGTTAATTTTTGAAGTAGCGACTTTTATTTTGTAGAATTCTTTGTAAATTGAGCTTTTTAAAAATAGGAAGCACATGCAATTCGAGAAAAAAACACTGCAATACCTGGAAGCGCTCCAGCAAAATAACAATAGAGATTGGTTTGCCGAGCAAAAAGAAACCTATGTAAGTGCGCAGCAAAATGCGAAGGAGGTCTTTGCGGCGATACACCAAGACTTGCAAAAGCATGATGAGATAGAAAAATCTAAAATGATGCGTATTTACAGAGATGTCCGTTTTTCGAAAGACAAGACACCTTACAAAGCACATTTTGCAAATTCCTACGCAAGGTTGGGAACTGCGTTAAGGGGCGGGTATTTTTTAAGAATTAGACCAGGAGCTTCTTTTTTGGCAGGCGGATTTTGGGAGCCCAGTAAAGAAGACTTATTTAGAATTCGAAAAGAGATTGAATTAGACGCTTCAGAAATTAAGGGTATTTTAGAAAATAAAGAATACAAAAAACATTTTGGTGGAAAATTCGAAAGTTTTTCTGAGCTCAAAACAGCACCAAGAGGTTTCGATAAAACACATCCTGAGGTTGCATTGCTTCGAAAGAAAGGGTTTATTGCTAGCAGAAGTTTTACAGATGCAGAAGTGCTGTCTCCAAATTTCGCCGAAGAGGTGCATACAAGCTTCAAGGCTTTGCGACCATTTTTTAACCTATTTAGTGATATTTTAACGACGAATTTAAACGGAGAGTTACTGGTGTAGGGAGGTCCTATTGGGTTTTTTAAAAAGCACGCTGCACGGGTTGCGGAATTTCCCGACTTACTTTAAATTTTTATGTACCTCACGTTTCAATACAAATACGGTAATGATGGTTGCCAGGGTATCTGCAATTGGAAAGGACCACCATACGCCATCAACACCATAATAGATAGGTAGAATATAGGCGAGTGGAATTAAGAAAATCCCTTGTTTTAAAAGCGTTAGTATTAATGCAGGCAATGCTTTTCCTGCTGCTTGGAAGTAGGCAGATCCAATTAACTGCAGGGTTACAATGGGGGTCACTAAAAAGGCAATCAACATGGCATCTGGGGTTTGTGCAAGTAGGGTTGCGTCATTGGTGAAAATCCCAATGATCTCTTCCTTGAAGATGACAATAGCAATAAAAATAACGGTTCCAAGAATAGATCCAAAATATATGGATTTTTTGATGGTTTCTTTTACACGTTCATTTTGATGGGCACCAATATTAAATCCAGCAACCGGCAAGAAACCCTGTGTAACCCCTAAGACTGGTGAAAGGGCAAACATCATAACGCGGTTTATAATTCCATATACAGCAATGGATATTTCTCCACCATATTTGTAGAGTGAGTAATTTAAGACGATCATTAGAATACTGATCGCACCCTGTCTTACGATCGTTACGCCACCTAATTTTCCAATTTCTTTTAGTATCGGAAAATCCAACTTGAAGTTTTTAGGAATAATCTGTAATTCGCTTTTTGAGGACAGAAAGAAGTACAGAATATACATACCACAACTGGCATAGGAAAGAGAGGTTGCCAAACCAGCGCCCCACATTCCCCAATCAAATACTTTGATAAATAGCACGTCTAAGGCGATATTTAAAACAGCGGGAACCATCATAGCATACATGGCAAATTTAGGTTTCCCTTCGGCTCTAATGGTTGGATTTCCCATCATAGCAAACGCTAAAAACGGAACCCCATAAATAATGACCCCATAATATTCTGCTGCAATGGGGAGGATAGCTCCTTTTGCGCCAAATAAATTCAGAATTGGTGCGCTATAAATGCTGCCAAGGATTACAAACAAGAGGGCTAAAATAACGGTGAGACTAATTTGATTTCCAAAGGTTAAGAAAGCCTTCTTCGCATCATTGGCACCTAATGCGCGGGAGATGATTGAACTTCCACCAATCCCAATTCCCATTCCGATAGAGGAAATAAGAAAAACAATGGGCAATACTACGGTAATAGCAGCAATGGCCAGCACCCCAATCCATTGTCCAACAAAAATGGTATCGACAATCATGTTTAAGGACATGACAAGAATACCAATGGTAGCGGGTACTGCTTGTTTTATGAGTAATGTACTTATTTTTTGGGTCCCTAAATCGTTTGCTAGTTTGTTCATAGAATCGCTGCAAAGAACGGGAATAATACTTATTTTATTGAAAATGGCACATCAATAATTATTATAGGACTATTAAAATTTATAGATTTGTGAAAACGAAGTATATGAAAGATGTTTTTGAGTTAAAAATAAAAGTAGTGGCAGCAGACATAGATACCTTAAACCATGTGAACAATGTGGTCTATGTAAAGTGGATGGACCAGGTTGCTGTTGCGCATTGGGCATTTTTAACAAAGAACAATTCTTTGTCGGAGTATGTGTGGGTAGTGCTTAAACACGAAATAGACTATTTAAAACAGGCCGTTTTAGGCGATGAGATTACGGTAAAAACATGGGTAGGAGAAACCAGAGGTTTCAAATCAGAACGCTTGATGAACTTTTATAAGGGGTCGGAATTACTGATGAAAGCAAAAACCGTTTGGGGCATGTTGGATGCAAAAAAATTCAAACCTGCAAGAATTAGAGAAAATGTTTTAAATGTATTACAACCTATTAAATAAAAGTATCTTTGCACAAAATTTAGAAACAAAATGGCTTCATTTTCAGCGTTAGGAATCACTCCAGCATACATTAAATCGATTCAAGAATTAGGGATTTCTACGCCTACAGAAATTCAAGAACAGACCATTCCTATTTTATTAAAATCGAAAACAGATTTTATTGGATTGGCACAAACCGGTACTGGGAAAACGGCAGCTTTCGGACTGCCAATATTACACCATATCGATACCAGCTCAGACCATATCCAAACATTGGTATTGTCGCCAACAAGAGAATTGGTGCAGCAGATTAAAAAACAATTTTTCAAGTACACAAAATACAACGAGGATAAAATATTTATTGAAGCCGTTTTTGGTGGAGAGAAAATTGACCGACAAATCGGGAATTTAAAAAGAACTACACATGTTGTGGTGGCAACTCCAGGGAGGCTTATTGATTTAATTGAGCGTGGAGATATTGATATCAGTCATGTGAAAACAGTGGTTTTAGATGAGGCTGATGAAATGTTAAGCATGGGATTCAAACAAGATTTGAACCACATCTTGAAATTTTCCTCTCAGAATGATCGAAATACTTGGTTGTTTTCAGCGACCATGCCAGAAGAAATAAAACGTATTATTAAAACCTATATGGATTCGAATGCACCCAGAGTAGAGGTGAATAAGAATGCATTGGTGAATGCGAATATTAGACATCAGTTTGTAAAAACGACGCTTAAAACAAAGGCAAATGATATTATTTCTTTTTTAGAAAAAAGAGGTACCCAACGTGGAATTATTTTTTGTAGAACCAAAGCTGGAGCTCAAAATTTAGCCAATTTGCTTATTGAAGAAGGTTTTTCTACTGCTGCTTTAGAAGGAGACATGCAACAAAAAGAACGCGATAAAGTAATGCGTGCTTTCAAAAAAGAAAATTTACAATATTTAGTTTCTACGGATGTTTCTGCAAGAGGAATAGATGTAAGTGGATTAGAGTTTGTGATACACCATCAATTGCCAGAGCAATTAGAATATTATACGCACAGAAGTGGTAGAACAGCGAGAGCTGGGAAAACAGGAACTTCTTTGGCGTTTATCTTACCCAATGAACTGGAAAAAGTGCATGATCTTCAGAAGGCACTGAATATAAAATTCACAGAAGTGAGCGTGTAGTATGGATATTATTTATGTGTTGGATATTTTAGGGACCTTTGCTTTTGCAATCAGTGGTACCTTGGTTGCTTCAGATAAAAAATTAGACTTATTTGGTGTGATTATTATTGCATTTGTCACTGCTGTTGGCGGTGGTATGCTGCGAGATGTCTTAATCAATGCACATCCCATCAATTGGATTGGGGATTTAAATTATTTATACACCATATTTGCTGCGGTCCTGTTTACCTTTCTTGTGAAAAGTAAAATCGGGTATCTGAGTACCACCATGTTTTTGTTTGATACCATTGGTCTGAGTGTTTTTACACTGCTGGGGCTTCAAAAAGGTTTGGCCTACAATTTACATCCTTTAGTTGCGTTGATTATGGGAATGATTTCTGCTGTTTTTGGCGGGGTGTTGCGAGATGTGTTGACCAATAAGGTACCCTTGATCTTTGAAAAAGAAATTTATGCTTCCGCTTGTTTGATTGGTGGATTGATGTATTTAATTTTGTCGTATTTTAGGGTCGACGAAAATATCAATTTTATAATTTCAGCCGCTGTTGTGGTAAGTATCCGCATCGTTGCTGTAAAATTACATTTAGAACTCCCCAAAGTAAAGTACGATCTATTCACAAGGTTTAAAAAATAAAGATGGAAGTTTTTAATACAATTTCAGATTTCAGAACAATGGTAGGGAAGGCTTTACCTGTAGGAAACTGGTATCCCATTACCCAAGAAATGATTGGGGACTTTGCCAATGCAACATTAGACAAACAGTGGATTCATGTGGATGCTGAAAGAGCAGCCAAAGAATCTCCTTTTAAAAGTACCATTGCACATGGCTTTATGTCTGTAGCGATGATTTCTAAGTTATTGGAAGCAGTTTTTACGATTAAAAGCTTAAAAATGGGTTTGAATTACGGCTTGAACAAAGTGCGTTTTCCAAATGCTGTACCGGTGAACAGTCAGCTGCGAATGCATACTACGGTGGTTGCTATAGCAGATTTACCCAACAAGGGTGTCAAAGTAACTTTTGCCTGTACCATTGAGATTAAAGGGCAAGAAAAGCCTGCCTGTGTTGCTGAATTTTTAGCAGCATTCTTTGAGTAGCATTGCGATAACTTAGTTAATTGCAATGACCGCTGCTTTAAACAAACCTGCTTTTGCTATAAAGAAAGCGTTTTCCAAACCAATTGCTTTTAGTTTAGAGTCCATAAACTGCTGCTCTCTATAGTTGACTAAAAACAAAGAGCTTTCTCCCAAAAAGAACTTGCGTTCCTCTGCGCTTAGCAATACCGCATAATCTCTTACTATTTTAAAAGTGAACTCATTTTGTGAAATATAGGAAGCCAATTGCTTCTGAAGGGCAGTTATCTTATTTTTGAGTACTACTTTAGTGGCATTATTTTCTAACTTTTTATCTTGTAATTTTATTTTTGCTAAGGCTAG
>DPRC01000016.1:1960-7654 GCA_003537695.1 Polaribacter sp. | reverse complement strand
ATTTGCATGCTGTTCGGTGAAATAAATTGATACTGAACGTCAACTTTTGGCAATAAATTATTCATTTTTAAGCGTCTATTTACAGCCAAACTTTTAATTTTAAAGCCCAAGGCCTTTATTTTTGGATGCTGTTCAATATCAAAGTTCTCATCGTGAAAGAGGGCAATATTAAAAGTACGATCAATGGTGTCAAAGGTCTTTAGATCTGGAATAATAGTTTCTTTTAGTTCGATGGGCGTGTTTTCATTCAACCACAAATACGTAGACAATTCTAAGGAAGACTGCACCAGTTGAATGCGCGCTTTTTCTAAATTCAACCTTCTAGAATTTAGGGTGATGCCTGCTTCTAAGGTGTCTATTGCTGGTTTAGCACCTTCTTCATATGCTCTCTTTGTTCCTTTAAAACGCAGTTTAGCATTGTTTAAAAAGGAATCAAAAACGCGTTTTTCATGGTAGCTTTTTAACCATTTAAAATAAGACAAAGAGGCATTGTACAGAATTTTATTGACAGCTATTTGCTGTTCTTCTTTTGCTTGGTTTAAAAATAATTTCGCCTGTTTTAAAGTGGTCATTCTATTGTTAGTAAGCAGTCCCCTGGCTAGTGAAATCTCAATTCCTGCGGTGTACAATCCATTGATACTGCCTTGGTTTTCTGGGTTTAAATAAAGACCCTCATTTTGCTCAAAGTTCGCTTTCAACGCAATTCCATACCAAGTAGGTATTTTAAAAGAACCATTTAAATGGGTATAATAGTGGTTCTCTTTAAAGCGTTTTTTATCAAAATCAATTTCAATTTTTGGATCAAAGGCTCCTCTTGCTTTCAGTAATTTTGCTGCACTCTTATTAATGGTCAGGTTTGCCTGTTTCACAATAGGGTGGTACCTTTTGACATATCCTAAGTACTCAGACAAAGTCAGCACGTCCCGTATTTTATCTTGGGCATGCTGGAAGGAGAACATCAATAAAAAAAATGCAATGACATACTTTTTCATAGCTAAATTTTAGCGGTGGATTTTATTTTTTCACTTCCTAGGGGCTGATAGTAGTTGGGTGGAAAACTATTTATTTGTCGCCACAATTCAAACCAAATAGGAACATCCTCTAACAACGCGATTGTTTTGGCACCAGAACCTACCCGAATTGCGGTCGGCCAGGTATGGTCTTTCTGGTCGGGAACCAGCAATACGCGGTATTTTCCATTGCTGCTAATAAAGCGTTCGATGGCAACAACGCGGGCTCCATAGGTTCCGTAGGAGACATTTGGCCATCCAGAAAATACAATGGCAGGCCAACCATCAAATTGTACCCGTACTTTTTCATGGAGGTGCAACAGGGGCAAGTCTATAGGTCTCACGTAGGTTTCTATGGCCAAGTCATATTTTTCAGGCATGATGCCCACTAAAGATTCTCCTGCCTTAAAAGCACCTCCAATACCGCCTTTTGTTGCTTTATTGATATGGCCATTTTGAGGAGCCGTAATGTACAAAAGTCCGTTTCTAATTTTATAGTTGCTATTGCTATTTTCTAATTTCGAAACCTGCACTTTGGCATCATAGCCATTGGACTTCGCGGTATACATATCGCTTTGTGCTTTGGCGATTTTATCTGCAAAGCTTGCGGCAATCCGAGACAGTTCTAATTTGGCATTCAGCACTTCATTTTTTGCTGCGAGCACCTTGTTTTCTTTGGTGATTAAGTTTGCTTGTGTTTCTTGCAGTTTTAGCTGTTTTTCTTCCACATCTTTCACTGCGAAAATTCCCTCTTTTTGCAAAGTTTCTGTCCGAATATATTGTCGTTTTGCAATTTTAATATTTGTTTTGGCAGCCTCAAAACCGATGCTGTCACTCTGCACTTTTAACTTCGCTTGTAAAAGTTTATTTTTGGTTTGTGCCGTTTTTAGAAGGCGCTCTTGCTGCAAAGCAGTTGCCTGTCTTTGCAAGGCAGCTACTTTTTTAGTGTATGCGCGGACAGCCGCATTTTTCGCAGTTATTTGATCGCTTGTTCTTTCGATCAAGCGGGCATCAAAATAATCGCTTTTTATTTCAGAAATCCGCAGAATGGTATCTCCTTTTTTTACAAAATCTCCTTCTCGGACAAACCATTGCTCAATTCTTCCCGGAATTTGAGATTGAATCTGCTGTGGTCTTTGATTTAATGCCAAGGTGGTTACAATTCCCTTTCCAGAAATGTTCTGTGTCCATGGTAGGAAAAGTACAATGAGTAGCATTGCGGCGAAAGCGTATAAAAATTTATTTAAAAATTTATAATACTGCTTATTAAAAAGGTGTTTTCCTGATTTGAATGCTGTCAAATCTACTTTTTTATGCAGTTGATTGTTCGAGATATTTAACATGGCGATTCGTTTATCGATTTGATGGCTCCTTTTTCTAAGGTGATGATTTGGTTGCATTGAGTGCTCCAGCTTTTCTTGCTACTGACTACGATGAGGGTCCAAGGCCTTTGTGGAGCTGTCAAGTAGTGAATTATTTTCATCGTTTCCTCTAAATTAAACTGATCTAAAGGATCTTCTAAAATCATTATTTTAGGCTGTTTGATAATGGCACGTGCTAAAATTATTTTCTTTGCAGTGGTGAAGGACATCTGTTTTCCTTCTGGATGCAAAATAGTTTCTAGGCCTTCTGTTTGTTCTTTTAAAAACTGGCGCAGTCCCACAGTTTCCAATGCTTCATAAATAATACTGTCTTCGATCTGCGTATTTCCAAACACCAAGTTGTCTCGGATACTTCCTTCAAAAGGAGTTTCATCAGAAAGTGACAGTCCTAATTGAGAGCGGTAGTGGTTCAAGTGCAAACTACTTAAGGAAACGTTATTGATATAGATATTGCCCTCTGTAGGTTCGATAACCCCCGCCAATAGGCGCAGTAAGCTTGATTTTCCCGCACCACTTTCGCCATAAATTAAAATTCTACTTTTGGGGTGTACGGTCAGGGACACCTCAGAGATAATAGGTTTTTTCCGGTCCTGGGTATGGTACCAAACGTTCTCTAGTTCTACTGTTAATCCATCTTTAAATACGGGTTTTTCGCCCTCTTGAGATTCCAATTCTTTGTCTACTACCTGTCCTATTTTTTCAATAGAGGTCAGCACATCATAAAAGGATTCCAAGCCAACAATTAGTTTCTCTACCGATTGGATGACCAGTAATATGATGATTTCAGCAGCTACAAACTGCCCGATGTTCATTTCTTGGTTCAGCACCAAAGCGCCTCCAATTAGTAATAAACTGGCGGTAACAATTACTTTAAAACCGATCATCTGGCTAAACTGCAACAGTAATATTTTAAAATGCTTTTCTCTTGCCGCGAGATAGGTAGCCACGAGGGCGTCATTTTTTTCCATCGCCAGGCTGGTGTTCCCAGAAAGTTTAAAACTCACCACTGTTCTTGCCACTTCTTGAATCCAATGTGCTACTTTGTATTTTATTTTGGATTCTAGTAAGCTTGTTTCCAATCCTTTTTGTGCCGTAAATTTAAAAACAATGTAAATTAAAAGTAGGAGCAGAATTCCGAAAATTATAAAAAAGGGGTGGTAAAAAGAGAGTAAAATTAATGCGAATACAATCTGCAGCAATGCGGTAGGCACATCAATTAGAATTTTTGACAATCCTTTCTGAATGGTCAGGGTATCAAAAAAGCGATTCGCAAGTTCTGGGGGATAGTAGTCTCGCAGTTCGTTCATTTTAATTTTTGGAAAGCGGTAGCTCAATTCAAAAGAAGCCCGCACAAAAATACGCTGTTGTAAGGTTTCTATAATCCGCAATTGCATGAGCTGCAGGGCTCCAGAGAAAAGAACACCAAGCGTTACAACAATGACTAAAACGATCCAAGAAGTAGAAATTTGCGCTCCTTGAATTAAATTGATGATTGCTTGGATTCCCAAGGGTAGGGAAAGGGCAACCACTCCGCCGAATACTGCATAATAGAAGATTTGAAAAATATCTTTTTTTTCCAATCTTAAGAGCCCTACAAAACGTTCCCAGGGTGATAATCTAGTGTTTTCCATATTTATTTTAGCGCATTTTCAATCAGATCAAGAAAGAAATCTGTGGGTGTTTTGTCGTTTTTACAATTGGTAATGGACGGAAAGTGTGCTTGCAAGAAATGCTGGTGCAATCCACCTTCTAAAACGGTGCTTGCCAAACTTAGAGAAAAGGCGAAGTTCGGGTTTATAGCGAGCATCATATCCGACAAACGCGTAATTAGGCGTTTGTAGATTTCAAAATACCCTTCTTTATTCTCGGAGTCTACCTCTTTTGTTAAAAAGGATTTAGAGCTTTCGTTGACAATAATTTTATACAATACTACCTCGTTGATGTGTGAGAAATTGCGATCAAATGCCACTGTATTGGTAACGATGGCCACTGCTTTATTTAATTTTTCTTTGGGATTGGAAAGGCTGAAGGTTTCTACAACCAATTGGTATTCTAACCAGGCCCAATACCAGGAAGAAAGGTAGAGTAATAATTTATGTTTGCTCTCAAAATAGCGGTAGATAGAACTTTCATTCGAACCTATTTTAGTGCCTAGTTTTTTAAAAGTGAAGCTGTCAAATCCCAGTTCATCAATCAATAAAATACTGTTCTCTATGATCCTTTTTCCTAAATCTGAAGTTTCTGGATCCTTTAAATATACCTGATCTGGAACCGAAATTTTTACAACTGATAATAAATTTTTCATACACTTAATATATTTGATTGCAAATATAATAGTAATACTATTACAAAAGAACAGTTTACTGTTTATTTGTCTTTTTTTTAACACATACATCCTATTCACTGTGAATAATTGTTTATTATGTATTATCTTTGTACAAGAAGGCAGGATACATCACACATTTGCTACAAGTAAACATTCGGTTGTTTTTGAAGTTATTGGTCACGTATTTTATCTTTTAAGAAGCAATAACTTAAAACCAGTAGTATTTTAATGGCAAAATCGCAGCAAACCTTTAGTAAGAGTGAAAAAGAGAAGAAACGTTTGAAAAAACGTCAGGACAAGCAGAAGAAAATGGACGCAAGAAAAGCGGACAAAGATGAGCATGGACCGTCCGGAATTCAGTTTGCATATGTAGATCACAATGGAAATCTTACAGATACGCCACCAGATCCAGAATTGAAAGTAGAATATGAATTGGAAGACATTCAGATTTCTGTAAGTAAAAAAGAAGACCTTCCAGAGGAAGATCCTGTAAGAAAAGGAAAAGTTTCCTTTTTTGACAGCTCTAAAGGATTTGGTTTTATCATTGACATGGAGAACAACGAGAAATATTTTACGCACGTAAGTGGGTTGATAGACGATATTGTAGAGAACGACAAAGTTTCTTTCGAATTAGAAAGAGGAATGCGTGGTATGAATGCAGTAAAAGTTACGAAAATATAAACGACTCGTTTAAAGCATATAAAAAGCCTTTTCAGTATACTGAAAAGGCTTTTTTTTGTTCCTATATTTTTTTTGGGAATGCGCACTGCAGGAAGTGGTCGCTATAAAAGAAGCCAACAATACCACTAACAGAAAGGAAGCCTTATGCGTTGTAAAACGCCATGCTTTCTAAAATGATTGCCTCAGAAACCACGCAGTCTAACTGATAAGCTTCGTAGTTGGTGAGCAGTACAAAATTTACCTGTCCGTTTGTATTTTTCTTATCGTGCTTTAGCAGCGCCATAATGCCTGCAAA
>DPRC01000016.1:0-1608 GCA_003537695.1 Polaribacter sp. | reverse complement strand
TTTTTGGGTAGATGTCTAGAATAATACTTTTTATTTCCGTGACATTGGCTTTTGGAAAGCCAAGCAATGCTGCAGACATATAACTTTCACAGACCATTCCAATGGCAATGGCTTCTCCATGTGTAAGGTTTTCTTTGTTGGCAGACGCCAGGTAAAAAGATTCAATAGCATGCCCTAGTGTATGTCCGAAATTTAAAATTTTACGGATGTTTTTTTCTTTGGGATCTTGCAGTACTACCTCGTTTTTTATTTCGATAGAACGAACAATTAAATCGTTTAGGTTCAAATCTTTATCATCCCTTATTGCATGTAGTAGTTTAACATCATAGGTGATGCCATATTTGATGATTTCTGCCATGCCAGATTTCATCTCTCGTTCGGAAACCGTGGTGAGATATTCGGGATCTACCAATACCATTTCTGGATTTGCAAACACCCCAATTTGATTTTTTAACACGCCCAAGTCGACACCTGTTTTTCCACCTACCGAGGCATCTACCATGGCCAGTAAAGTGGTTGGAATGTTTACAAAGTCGATTCCACGTTTGAAACAAGAAGCTACAAATCCTCCGAGATCGGTAATCACACCACCCCCTAAAGTAATTAGTAAACTTTTGCGATCTCCTCCCAATTCGGTGATGGCATTCCAGACACCGATGCAAGTTTCTAAATTTTTATTGATTTCTCCAGATTCGATTTCAATAAGCTCAATCTGCTTGTCCGTTTCTAAATTCGGAATAAATTTCGGATAACAATCTTCCAAAGTATGCTCATCCACTAAAATAAAGAGGGTAGAGTAGTTGTTTTTAGAGATTAAAACGGACAACTCTTGATATGCTTTGTCCTGAAAATGAACAGGATAGCTAACAGCTTGTATGGATTTCATGGAGTGTTTGTTAAAGTTGCAAATTAAAAATAATTTATTGAATTATTTATAATTCTAAGGTATATTTGTAGTAATAAATTTTCCCGTTGAATGAAGCTTTTTGACAATACCGAAGTTGCTTTTTCTCTCAAATCCAATGCTGAGTTACTAAGAGCTAATTTTTTATACAAAATGATCCAAAACCAAGCACTGGTAAGAATTGGATCGGCCATTACTAATTTTGCTTTGAAAGCAAATTTACCGGTTACAGGAATTATTCGAGCCACTGTGTTCAATCATTTTTGTGGTGGTGTTACAGAAGAAGATTGCATTCCTACCATTAACAAATTACATTCCAAAGGCGTTTCCTCTGTTTTAGACTACTCTGTAGAGGGTAAAGAAGCGGAAAGCGAGTTTGACGAGACCTTGGCAAAGGTGTTGAAAGTCATAAATTTTGGAAAAGTAAACAAAGCCATTCCTTTTGCGGTATTCAAACCCACGGGATTGGGACGTTTTGCATTGTTTCAGAAAATCACAGAAAAAGAAGCCTTAACGGCTGCAGAAGAAGTGGAGTGGCAGCGTGTAAAAGAGCGTTTTGATATTATTGGAAAGGCGGCCCATGAAAAGGGATTCCCTTTATTGGTAGATGGAGAAGAAAGTTGGATGCAGGATGCCGCAGATGCGGTAGTTGAAGACTTAATGTTGCGTTATAACCAAGAGCGCCCCCTTGTTTTTAATACCCT
>DPRC01000120.1:4659-5309 GCA_003537695.1 Polaribacter sp. | reverse complement strand
AAGTCATTTATAAATTGTAAATTTGCACGCAATTAGACCTTAATTGCACCATGACAGCACACAACAACAAAATTTTAGGAGAGGGATTAACGTATGACGACGTTCTACTAGTCCCTGCCTTTTCAGAAGTGCTTCCTAGAGAAGTAAGTATTCAAACAAAATTTACGAAAAACATTACCATTAACGTTCCGATTGCTTCGGCAGCGATGGATACTGTTACGGAATCTGCCTTGGCAATTGCAATTGCAAGAGAAGGGGGGATTGGAGTTTTACATAAAAACATGACGATTGAGCAACAGGCTCAAGAAGTGAGACGTGTAAAACGTGCAGAATCTGGTATGATTTTAGACCCAGTGACCTTGCCGTTAACAGCCACTGTTGCAGATGCAAAAGCAAGCATGAAAGAACACGGTATTGGTGGAATTCCGATTGTTGCTGAAGACGGTACTTTAAAAGGAATTGTAACGAATAGAGATTTGCGTTTTGAACATGATGGCACCATAGCAATTGTAGCCGTTATGACTAGTAAAGACTTAGTGACTGCTGCTGTAGGAACTTCGTTAAATGATGCGGAGAAAATACTTCAGAATTATAAAATAGAAAAACTGTTAATCGTAGATGACGCCTATATTTTAAAAGGATTAATTACG
>DPRC01000120.1:1326-4273 GCA_003537695.1 Polaribacter sp. | reverse complement strand
TCTTTTGGTAGATTAAGAGTTGCTGCCGCCTTAGGAGTTACCAATGATGCCGTAGAAAGAGCAGAAGCACTTGTAAAAGCGGGTGTAGATGCTGTAATTATAGATACAGCTCATGGGCATACAAAAGGGGTAGTGACGGTCTTAAAACAAGTAAAAGCTGCATTTCCTAATTTAGATGTAGTTGTGGGAAATATTGCGACAGGTGCCGCTGCAAAATATTTAGTAGCCGCAGGTGCAGATGCTGTAAAAGTTGGTATTGGCCCCGGTTCTATCTGTACAACTAGAATTATTGCCGGTGTTGGATTTCCTCAATTTTCTGCAGTCTTAGAGGTTGCTGCAGCTATTAAAGGCAGTGGAGTTCCCGTAATTGCAGATGGTGGAATTCGGTATACAGGTGACATTCCAAAGGCAATTGCCGCGGGTGCAGACTGTGTAATGCTCGGTTCGTTATTAGCAGGTACAAAAGAATCTCCTGGAGAAATGATTATTTACGAAGGAAGAAAATTTAAATCATACAGAGGAATGGGTTCTGTAGAAGCAATGAAACAAGGTTCTAAAGACCGTTACTTTCAAGATGTAGAAGCGGATATTAAAAAGTTGGTTCCGGAAGGAATTGTGGGTAGAGTTCCTTACAAGGGAGACCTAGATGAAAGCATTCATCAATTTGTTGGTGGTTTGCGTGCAGGAATGGGCTATTGTGGAGCAAAGGACATCGAGACATTAAAGGAAACTGGAAAATTTGTTAGAATTACTGCCAGTGGAATTAATGAAAGTCACCCACACGACGTTCACATTACCAAAGAATCTCCGAATTATAGTAGAAGATAAAATTAAAAGAATTAACCTTTAAAAGCTCAAGAATTTATTTCTTGGGCTTTTTTTTGCGGATACCCAACTCTTAAAAAGGACAAAGAGTCCTGCACAAAACCGCTATGTGCATTTTGATACTGAAATACATGCTAGAAAAGCAACTATGTAAGGGAGTGTTAAAGTCTAAAAACACATGAATTGATTTCATATATTTGTTAGAGTATATAATATTTATTTCCATGAAAAACCTTTTATTTCTTTGCTGCTGTCTTTCTTTTTCCATGACAGCCCAACAGGTAGCTTTATCCTACTATTTACCTACAGATGTTACCTACAACCAAGAAATTCCAACGCCAAAATCCATAATTGGACATGAGGTAGGTGAGTGGCACATTACACATGATAAATTGGTTACCTATATGAAAGCCTTGGCAGCTTCGTCCGATAGAATCACTATCGAGGACAGAGGTAAAACTTTTGAGGACAGACCTTTGTTATTATTAACCATTACGACTCCGAAAAATCATCAAAATATAGAAAGTATTAGAGAAAATCATATAGCGGGAACAAACAACGATGCCATTGATATTTCTAAAAACCCAATTGTAGTATACCAAGGTTTTTCCATTCACGGAAATGAACCAAGTGGCTCTAATGCCGCCTTGGCCGTTGCGTATTACTTAGCGGCTGCAGAAGGTGCAGCAATGGATGATTTACTGGAAAATACAGTCATTTTATTGGATCCTTCTTTTAATCCTGATGGATTGCAACGCTTTGCCCACTGGGCAAATACCAATCGCAGTAAAAACACCAATCCAGATCCAAACGATCGAGAGTATACCGAGACGTGGCCGCGTGGTAGAACCAATCATTATCAATTTGATATGAATAGAGATTGGTTGCCAGTTCAATTGCCAGAAAGTAAGGCAAGAATTGCTAGTTTTCACAAATGGTTGCCAAATATTTTAACAGACCATCACGAGATGGGGAGCAATGCTAGTTTCTTTTTTCAACCGGGAATTCCAAGTAGAACCAATCCCTTAACACCCCAAAGGAATCAAGATTTAACCAAAGAAATTGCAAGCTATCACGCAAAAGCATTTGATAAGATGGGGTCTTTATACTATTCGGAAGAGAGTTTTGATGATTTTTATTATGGAAAGGGTTCTACGTTTCCAGACATCAACGGTAGTATTGGTATTTTGTTTGAGCAGGCAAGTTCTAGAGGCCATGCGCAAGAAACGGTAAATGGAGTATTGACCTTTCCTTTTACAATTCGGAATCAGTTTACGGCTGCGCTATCTACTTTGGAAGCGGCACGAAAAATGAGGACTAAGATTTTACAATATCAGCAAGACTTTTACCAAGAATCTAGAAATTCAGGAGCGCGTAAAGCTCTGGTTTTTGGGGATGAAAAAGATGCAGCAAAGAGTTACCATTTGGCAGAAGTGCTACAGCATCACCAAATTAAAATTCATGAGGTAAAAGCTAATTTCACAGAAAACGGTAAAACTTTTAAAAAAGGATATAGCTATGTTGTTCCTATGAATCAGAAGAACCAACGGCTGGTAAAAGCCATGTTTGACGTTAGAACCCAGTTCAAAGATAGTTTGTTTTATGATGTTTCTGCATGGACTTTTAACCATGCATTTGGGGTAGATTATGCCGAAGATATTTCACTCTCTAAAGTTGGAAGTGAGATTTTAGATCTAAAAATGAAAGCCGGTGTGGTTTCTTTTAAGAGCGACTATGGGTATTTAATGCCTTGGAATGAATACTATACACCGAAAGCTTTAAGTGCAATTATAGAAAAAGGTTTGCGCACAAAAGTTGCGATGAAAAACTTTAAAAACGGTGAAAATTCGTATGACTACGGAACTATTTTTATTCCTGTTCAAAATCAAAAATTAAGCAGCATCGCAATATTTCAAGCGCTAAAAAAAATAGCGAAAGAAAGTCATGTTGTGATCAATGGAGTTAACACCGGTTTAAATGATGGAATTGACTTGGGAAGTAATAACTTTAGTGCGATTGCCACACAAAAAGTAGCCATGTTAGTGGGTGATGGAATTGCGGGGAATGCTTCTGGTGAAATTTGGCATTTATTAGACCAACGCTTCGACATGCCAGTAACACG
>DPRC01000120.1:0-967 GCA_003537695.1 Polaribacter sp. | reverse complement strand
TTTTACACGCGTAGCTATTAGCAAATACACCGATATTATCATACCAAGCAGTGCTAATATAGGAGCAAAGGCAGAAGAGAAGTTAAAAGAATGGGTGCAAGAGGGGGGTACTTTAATCGGATATAAAAATACTGCAAAATGGCTGGTGAAAAGCAAGTTTATCAAGTTGGCATTTGAGGCCACAAAAATGGATACAATTGCAGGCGTTTCATTTGAAAATAAGGGGTTAAAATTTGGAGCACAATATATTGGAGGGGCAATTTTTGAAGCAAACATAGACCGTTCCCATCCCATAAATTTTGGATACAAAAATGACAAAATTGCCTTGTTTAGAAATTCTACACTCTTTATAAAAGCGGATACTAAAAGTTATAACAACCCAATTCAATACACAGAAAAGCCATTATTAAGCGGTTATATCTCAAGTGAAAATGCCAAATTAATTAAAAACACAGTTCCCTTTAAAGTCCAGAAATTAGGGAAAGGCCGTGTAATTGTTTTTACAGACAACACCAATTTTAGAGCTTTTTGGTTGGGAACGAATAAGTTGTTAATGAACGCTATTTTCTTTGGGGATAAAATGTAGTTTTTAAGGCAAGCGGGGAGTTCGTTTTAAATTTTGTGTGGGAGTAGAAATGGATGTTTCAAGATTCACCTTGCTTTCTGCATAAAGTAAATTGGTGTTTGTTTGCAGAGCGGGTGTAACAAAAGTGCTATGCCTGCGTCCTACAAATGCATCCCTAATAATAGAGAATGAGTTTTTTTAGAGTATTATTTGCAATTATTTTTCCGCCTCTTTCAGTAATAGACAAAGGCTGTGGCTCCTTTTTTATTATTTTCTTACTGACACTTTGTGGTTGGATCCCAGGAATTATTGGCGCATTGGTGATTTTAAACAACCCTAAAAATTGATTTATTTTTTAAGGCAAAGCAGGCAGTAATGCCTTACTTAAAAAACGTGCGGCGC
>DPRC01000140.1:949-4186 GCA_003537695.1 Polaribacter sp. | reverse complement strand
GAAGAAGACAGGCCATCACTAACCCCTCTTATTCTGACGAAAATATTGGTATTTACTAGGGCATTGGGAAAGGGGATGTTGAAAATTTGTGTATTTTCTATATTAAAATTATCATTAAAAAACCATTGGGTTCCTGCCGCTAGTATATTTATTTCTTCTTTTTCATAAAAAGTGAAATCATCAAAAACAGTTATTTGGGTTCCTACAGTATTGGTGTTTGTTGCTTTCTGCCCAATTCTTTTTCCCGGACCAGTACCCACGGTTATAAAATAATAAGCCTTGTCTGAATAGATATTTTGACGGTGTTTTGGCGTTTTATTCCCAGCGACCAAATCCCAATCGTGTGGTCCTTTTGCATAAAAGAGAATAAAATCGTTGTTGTCAAAACTTGCATCTGCTTCTCCGGAAACGTATATTGAATTTTCCTGCAAGTCTTCATATCGGGAGTCTTGATTCAATACGGGCAACAGTTGCCCTCCATTCCCGAAAATTTGAATATTTCTAGGATCTACCCCAGAAGTAGAAATCCCAATCTTTTGCAAAAGGTTGCCATCAATTTTAAAGACACCGGTCGTATCCACAGAAAACTTATACCAGTCTCCAACGGCCAATACAGAAGTATTTGTTTGCGCTTTTGCAGTTTGTGCAACCAGAATTAGGAAGAGTATAAAATAAAATCTTTTCATAAATAATATTCAAATAACGAGCATTTTCTCATAATATTTCGCCTAGAACAAATATAAGTGATACTAAATTCAAAAAGCCTTCGTTTATAATAAAGTGTTCTAAAAGCCATTCATTATTTAAATGTTTTTCTTGCACTAGATTATATTTATCGTAAATTGCATTCTTATTAGGTTTAAAAAGTTCTCTCATTGAAAAATAAAAATATATTTAACATCCTGTTTCTAGTCGTATTGTCTTTACTACTAACAAACTGCAACCGATCACTATCAGGAAAATCCAGTTTAACTGGCCTTTCTTTTAATGACCCTAATAACGGAGGTTACGTCAGAAGTAGCTCTTTCGAAGCGCAAGAAGTACCACTCGGAATGGTCAGTATCGAAGGAGGTTCTTTTACCATGGGACAAGTGCAAGATGATGTGATGTTCGATTGGAATACTACTCCAAAAAAATTGCATGTTCGCTCTTTTTTCATGGATGAAGCCGAAGTAACAAATTCTGAATATTATTTATATTTACAGTACACAAAAGATGTTTTCCCACCTACAGAAGAAAAATATAAAAACGTATATACTGCTGCTTTGCCAGATACCTTAGTTTGGAGAAAGAGTTTGGGAAATACAGATATGTTGACAGCAAACTATTTTCGCCACCCTGCATATGCTGACTATCCGGTAGTAGGTGTAAGTTGGTTGCAAGCAAATGAGTATTGTAAATGGAGAACAAATATTGTAAATCTTAAAAAACTAATAGACAAAGGCTACATTAAAAATATCTTTGAATCTGACTCTACACGAAACTTTTTTGATTCAGAACGCTTCTTATATGATTCTGATCGCCTTTTCGAAGGGGATACTACGATTTACAAAAAAGGTGTGAATGATCGCACTGTGAGAAAAAGGGGCGCACCAAAACCGAGTAAAAACGCATTTAAAGGAAGGAAAATAGCAAAATCTGATGGTATTTTACAATCAAG
Organism: Polaribacter sp.; assembly: GCA_003537695.1. Lineage (GTDB taxonomy): Bacteria > Bacteroidota > Bacteroidia > Flavobacteriales > Flavobacteriaceae > Polaribacter. Next base: position 2,526 of record DPRC01000140.1, on the reverse strand, counting down.
ATTCAGATTGCCCACAGAAGCCGAGTGGGAATTTGCCGCCAAAGCAAATATCGAGAACAGAGAATACAATATGATTCGAGGTAGAAAAAAATATCCTTGGAATAAAAAATACACGCGTGCCACGAACAGAAAGAATCGTGGAGACCAATTGGCAAATTTCAAACAAGGAAAAGGAAACTATAGTGGACTGCCAGGGTGGAGTTCTGACGGATCTGCCATTACCATTAAAATAAAGTCCTACCCACCAAATGCCAACGGATTGTATGACATGGCGGGAAATGTTGCTGAATGGGTTGCGGATGTATACCGACCAAACATTGACAATGAAGCCAACGATTTTAATTATTTTAGAGGAAATATTTTTACTAAAAAAATGATTAATGAAGACGGAAAGGTAGTTATTGCAGGAGATGACGAACCTACCGTTTATGAAACACTTCCCAATGGTAAAGTAGTACCAAAACAACTTCCGGGGACTATTAAATACATTCCCGTTACAAAAACAGATCAGACCTATCGAAGAAATTTCTCCAAATCTAACAATGCAAATACTAGAGATGGTGATTTAAATTCAACACGCTGGTATGAAGACGATCCTGAAACATTTGCCAAGAAAACCAATATGTACAATTCACCTAAAGAGCCGTTCGCAACCACGGATGATGCTGGTGAAGAAGTAATGATTTTCGATTCAAAAAAACGAAGGACCTTAATTAGTGATAAAACTAGAGTATACAAAGGAGGTTCTTGGGCTGATAGAGAATATTGGTTAGATCCATCGCAGCGAAGATACTTACCGCAATATATGGCCACAAACTACATTGGTTTTAGGTGTGTGTCTGATAGGTTGGGTCCAATGAATAATAGCGATTCAAAAACGACGAGAAATCCAAACAGATAAATGTGTTTTTATCATACATAAAAGCCTCCTTGTTTTGTAACAATGAGGCTTTTTTTTAGCTTTAGCATATGGAAATTGAAAAAATTTATAACCTGTACTCCACCTATTATCTCGCAGATACGGATACGCGCAGCATTCGAGAAAATACCTTATTTTTTGCATTGAAAGGTGCAAATTTTAATGGAAATACCTTTGCTAAGGAAGCCATAGCTTTGGGTGCATCCTTTGCTATTATCGATGAAATAGCCTATCATACAGGTCCGCAAACCATTGTAGTTGACAACGTTTTAAACACGCTGCAAGCCTTGGCACAGTACCATCGGAAACAACTAAAAATACCGGTACTTGCCTTGACCGGTAGCAATGGAAAAACCACCACCAAAGAGCTCATCCACGCCGTGCTCTCCCAAAAGTATACCACTACAGCAACCCAAGGGAATCTCAACAATCATATTGGTGTTCCACTCACACTGCTGTCCATGACACCAGAAACAGAGATTGGCATTGTAGAAATGGGCGCCAACCATCAAAAAGAAATTGAATTCCTATGCACCCTTGCAGCGCCCAATTATGGATATATCACCAATTTCGGAAAAGCACATCTGGAAGGGTTTGGAGGGTTGGAAGGAGTAATACAAGGGAAAAGTGAACTCTATACTTTTTTACGTGCTCAGCA
>DPRC01000140.1:0-554 GCA_003537695.1 Polaribacter sp. | reverse complement strand
GCATCTATTTCCCTGAAAATATTGCCTTTAAAAGCGCAGCTCCCTTTGTAAAGGTTACTTTAGGGGCTACAGAAATACAAAGTACTTTAGTGGGAGACTACAACTACTCCAACATTGCGGCAGCCATTACCATCGGACTTTATTTTGAAGTAACACCGCAGGCGATACAAACAGCAATTGCCGGATATGTTCCAAATAACAACCGTTCTCAAATACTCGCAACTGCCAACAACCAACTTATTTTAGACGCCTACAATGCCAATCCATCCAGTATGAAAGCAGCCATTGGTAATTTCTCGAAATTGGAAGCGGCCTTTCAAACGGTTGTCTTAGGAGATATGTTTGAGCTAGGTGCTGCTGCGGATAAAGAGCACCAAGCAATTGTGGACTATGCAGACGGCTGTTTCTTTGAGAACACCTACTATGTGGGTGCACACTTCTACAAAAGCACCACTAAAAACCTACAATTTAAAACTTTTGAAGCCCTACAAAAACACCTACATGCACACCCGCTAAGCGCGCAGCACATTCTCATCAAAGGGTCTCGAGGCATG
>DPRC01000124.1:4859-5024 GCA_003537695.1 Polaribacter sp. | reverse complement strand
ATGTGTGTCTAAAACGGTATTTTTAAAATCGTAATTCGCAGAAACAAAGTCAAATTTAGCATTTGGCATTTGTTTGTAGAAGCCATCAATAGAATTATCAAAATCATGGTTTCCCAAAGTTGCCACATCATATTTTAACATGCTCATAAGCTTGAATTCAAGTGC
>DPRC01000124.1:4683-4832 GCA_003537695.1 Polaribacter sp. | reverse complement strand
GTTCCTTGAAAAATATCTCCAGCATCTAATAACAAGGTATGCTGATTTTCTTTGCGGATCTGTTCAATTAAGGTCGCTCTTCTAGCAACACCTCCTCCATTCGGATTCGTGCTGTGATTGCCTTTAAAAGGTTCTATATGACTGTGGGT
>DPRC01000124.1:3940-4505 GCA_003537695.1 Polaribacter sp. | reverse complement strand
GTTCCTTGAAAAATATCTCCAGCATCTAATAACAAGGTATGCTGATTTTCTTTTCGGATCTGTTCAATTAAGGTCGCTCTTCTAGCCACACCTCCTCCATTCGGGTTCGTGCTGTGATTGCCTTTAAAAGGTTCTATATGACTGTGGGTATCATTGGTGTGTAAAATGGTAATCTGCCGTTGTTGCTTGCCCATAAATGAGGGCAGTGCGAAACCGCCAACCATGGCCAATGCTGAAACCCCTCCTAGCTGTTTTATAAAATTTTTTCTTTCCATTACTCGAGAATTACACGGGTGTCAATCGCCGTTTTTAAAGTATCTACTTTTTCAAAGTAATGCAGCACAGCAGCTCTTACTTTATAGTCTAATCGTGTTATTTTTTCAGGATTTTTAAAGAAATCCATTTTGTCTCCTCCCTCTAGTAAATAATCGGAGGTGAGTACATTGTATGTTTTATTAGTGTCGAATTTCTTGCCATTTATATGAAGCTGAAACTCCGTTGCTTTGATGCGCAACCCAATGTTTTTTGACAAGGGATGGGCTTTTTTATTTGCTATGAAATACTG
>DPRC01000124.1:0-3744 GCA_003537695.1 Polaribacter sp. | reverse complement strand
GAGTACATTGTATGTTTTATTAGTATCGAATTTTTTGCCATTTATATGAAGCTGAAACTCCGTTGCTTTGATGCGCAACCCAATGTTTTTTGACAAGGGATGGGCCTTTTTATTTGCTATGAAATACTGGACCAAGGCAACTACTTTTTTAGCGCTCAGCTTTACAACCACCAACTCATTTTCAAAAGGCATTAATTTAAAGGCCTCCTCTTTTGTTACCGCACCTGCAGCAATGTTTGCACGCAAGCCTCCATTATTAAACATGGCAAAATCAATCTCCGCATTTGTTTTTTCTGCAAAAAGAGCGGCACTCATTTCAAAACACATATCTGCCATTAAATTTCCAAGAGCACTCTGCATGCCAACACTTTTTTTAGTGATCGCTTTCGGAGTATAGCTTAAAACCGTTTCCATTTCGCCAATCAATTTTTCTTTGTACGGAGCTATCAAACGGACAATCTTTGTGGATGGGGCAATGCTGCTATCAATAGCAATTGTTTTTGCTGTTATTTTCGTGAGCTTGCTCGCATCGTTTTTACAAGATACAAGCACAAGAAAAAAGTAAAGAAAATGTACTGGTTTCATTCTGCGTCTAATTTGCTGTGAATTTATAAAAAATATACCACTGTTTTGTAATTTTCTTCAACAAGAAGACATGCGCATAAAACGTTTCTAAAACAGCCTCTAAAATACGCGCTGTGCGGTCAAAAGAGAACTAAAGGACACTGCTGACATCTGTAGAAAAACACGCTACAAACCCAGCATTCTGCTGGTCCTGATTGCAATCAACATACGTTGATTGGCAGCGGTACAAATGGGGAATCTGTTTGTTTCTTTTATAATAGACACTGCATGCGATCCCTAATTTTTAAACGGAGCTCAATTAGACATGTTCAATTCTAACTGTTGTGCAGGCACCACATAGGTATCAAAATACCAAGCAGACAAGTTTTCAAGTGATAAAAACACACTCAGACCCAGAATCATGATGATTGCAGTAAGCAAGATGAGGTTCTTTTTTTTACGTTTCGGATCTATGGAGCATTGATTTTGCTGCACGTTAAAACGATACACACCAAAAACACCTATTGCTACGGCGAGTCCTCTTAAAATCCAACCACTTACGCCAACAGATCCATCACTATTGTAAAAGAAATCCGCAAAAGAAATGGCATATGCACCTCCCATAAGCCCAAACATAAAAAGTATCGCGGGGGCAACACAGCATAAAATACCTACCAGTCCTGCTGATGAGGCAAATTTTAAGGCCCAATTCATAAGTTTTAAATCCTTTTGTTTTTCGTTTTTATTTGCATCCATTTTTAGTTCGTTTTATTCTAATAACATTCCGTTAAAATCTATAATTTCTTTGGTATCCTTTACAATCGCATCCAGCTCTTTTGAGAGCGGTTTTAATTTCTCTTTAGTTACTTCTAACGCGGTATTATTCAGTTTAATTTTAAAATTTGCGTCAAAAGCTACATTCGTTTCTTTGTAATCATCGCGCTGGTGTGCCCCTCTACTTTCTTTTCGGGCGATGGCCCCTAAGATAGTTGCTTCTGCGGACATAATAGACCCCTCTAGGTCAAAAGCCAACATTAAATCTTCAAAACCTTCAGAATCAGGACGAACATCTAAATTTTTAAGAGACTCTTTTAGTGCATAGATTTTCTGAATTCCTTCTTGAAGTTTGTCTTCACTTCTAACAACACCGCAATGTTCCCACATAATATTTCGCAATTCGCGCTGCAAAGGACGTGCAACTTCACTTCCATTTTTTATGAATGCATCTATTTTCTCATGTGCTTTTGCAATGATTTCACGAGAACGATATTGTACATCCATATTTAGGGAGCGCTCCGCTGCTGCTGCTCCTGCACGTTTTCCGAAAATTAATATTTCGGCAAGCGAATTTCCACCGAGTCTATTTGCACCGTGCAAGCCCCCTGTAACTTCCCCAGCGGCATACAAACCTTCAATATTTGTAGCATGGTCATCTGGGTTTACCACAATACCGCCCATAGAATAGTGTGCTGTTGGTGAAACTTCCATCGGGGTTTTTGAAATATCAATCATTAGGGTGTCTAAAAACTGACGGTACATTCTTGGTAATTTTTCAATAATAAATTCCTTTGATTGGTGGCTAATATCTAAATAAACACCACCATTAGGGGTTCCTCTACCTTCAATTATTTCTGTATAATTCGCCATAGCAACCCGATCTCTCGTAGAAAGTTCAAGACGTTCAGCATCATAGTTTTTCATAAAACGCTCTCCTTTGCCATTCACAAGATATCCACCTTCTCCACGCACTGCTTCGGTAACTAAGGCACCTGCAATCTCTTCGGGAATTACCATACCCGTTGGGTGAAATTGAACCAATTCCATATCTGTTAATGTACAGCCTGCCTTTAACCCAAGGTAAAACCCATCCCCTGTATTTTCATTTCTTCGCGATGAGCTTTTTCGCCAAATTCGGGTGTGCCCTCCAGCGGCTAGTATGATAGAATCTGCTAAAAACACACTACGTTCGCCACTTTGTATATTAAAAGTCATTGCTCCAAAACAGATATTATTATGTACTAATAATTCAGTTACATATTGCGAATCGTGGATAGGAATTTTTAATGCTTTTGTTTTTTTAATGAGTGCCATTAGTATAGAACGCCCTGTGTAATCTCCAGAATAGCATGTTCTTCGATGCGTATGCGCTCCGAAAAAGCGTTGGTCCATTTTACCATTCTCTAATTTCGCGAAATTTGCACCCCATGCATCAATTTCAGTCACGAGTTCTGGTGCTTCTTTTGCCATCAATTCTACCATTCTTGGTTCAGAAAGTCCATAGCCTTCGATCATCGTATCTGCAAAATGCTGTTTCCAGGAATCTTCTGGGTCTACATTTCCAAATGCAGCATTTATGCCACCTGCTGCCAAAACAGTATGTACATCTTCCTTTAATCGTTTTCCTATAACAGTTACTTCTACACCCGTTTTTTTTGCTTCAATTGCTGCTCGAAGTCCTGATCCTCCGCTTCCAATTACTAAAACATTAGAAATATGTGTGCTGTGTTTTATTACTTTTGCTGCTTTCATTTTTTATTTTATTGAGTCTAGAACAAAAATAATGGTAAAATTCTTTTTTTTCAATAACATAAAACGATTAGCCAAATAGGTAAAAACGATTGCCTGTTTCTAAAAAAGTTCTCTTTTTTACTTTCCAGTTAATAAAAATTAAAACGTACTAAATTCAAGTAAATTTGAGAGCTCATTTACAAGTTGTTTTAGAATACGTTTCTTTTCAAAACCTCTTGTAGAGACCAAGTTCACCTCTAATTCTAAGGTATTTTCTTTAAATGTGAAAAGTTGCGTTCTGTCCTCTTTTGACATATAGGTTGCTGCAATTTTTGGAATAAACATGGTGCCTCCATTCAAATCAATGATGTTTTTTAAAGTTTCTAAATTTCCTTTTAAATACTTTATTTTATTATTTCTTAAAGTTTCAGAAGATCGGGTTCCTAAATCTTTAATTTGACGAATCAATAGGTCTCTTAAATCTTCATGTAATAAAATTTCATTAAAATTAAGATCTATTAATGAAATCAAATTGTTTGGTTTGTTTTTTAGCTCTGTTGAATAAATACATAACTTTTCTTTGTACAATTTTTGTTCATAATACCCATGTGTTAAAGAGGGGTTAATCATTACTGCCGCGTCTACCTGCTCATTTATTAAATAATCTTCAAT
>DPRC01000127.1:8123-15186 GCA_003537695.1 Polaribacter sp. | reverse complement strand
ACGGGAACTTCTTCCCCGTTTTCCATAAAGTAGATCGTTCCATTGATATCCTTTTCACCAACATTATTTGCTCTTAAATCTAAGACAACATTACCGTCTTTAAAATTATCATATTTTTTGCCATTTAAGATCACTCTACTTGGTTTTAAGTTGGGATCATATCTTCCTAAAACTACTGTTCCTGTTACTTTATCTCCAGGATAAAAGGCATTTTTATCTAATTTAACAAGTCCACTATAGTTAGACATAGAAACTTCACTTTCCATTTGGCCTCCTAATAAACTAGAAATTACATCTGCTTCTGTATTTTTAATGTCAGACTGCAGCTGTGTTAGATTTGTTAAAGAAGCTATTAAAGGAAACCCTTTAAACCTATAATCCAACCACTTAATTGTTTTACCATCTCTATTCGTCTCGTCTGTTGTTGAGAATCTTTTAGCAATTACTGGAGCAAAAGGAGTGTTTTCCCCTAAAACTGCTAGTAACGAAATTCTGTGCCCATTAATTTTAGCCAAAAATGTTTCTCCTTCTGGAGTAAATGTATCTCCTTTAAAAAAGTATTCATCTAAAAAAACGGCTTTATCCATGGCCTCATAATCTTCCTTATCCTCAATCTCTGCCGTCATTGCATCTTTTAATACTTCCAAATACTTATAAAATGCTACTGAATATGTTTTAATCTTTAGAGCTTTCTCATTTAAATCAGCAAATTTTGCCGCCTGGTCACTGGCCTTTGTTGCTAGATTTGCGTATGCTTGATTATTTTTTTCTGTAGTTGAAATATTACTATCGGTCAGCTTTTCATTTACAAAACCAAAAGCGGATAAGACTTCTTTACTCATATTCATTGCTAACATTGCAATGAAAACAAGATACATTAAGTTAATCATCTTTTGTCTTCCGGACATTTTTCCTCCTGCCATTCTAGTTAGTTTTTAAGTTATTATAAATTGTATTCTAACTATTTATTATTTATTTGTCATTGCCGACAACATCCCTCCGTATACTCCATTTAAAGAGGATAAGTTCTGCGCTAATGATTCCATTTGTTCTTTTAACTTTTCTGTATTTTCTACTACAGCTGCATTCAATTCCGTTTGATGATTCGTATTGTCTACTTGAATCTTGTACAAACCATTTAAAGATTCCATCTGTGCTGAAGCCATAGACATTTGCTCATTGTATTTATTTGTAGCAGAAATAGTCTCTGATGCTGAAGATAATCCTTCGGCAGCTCCCTGAAAATTCTTCATACTTGTCCCCAAACTTTCCATTAAACCAGCATCTATTTTTGCTTCTGATAATAAATTATCTAATTTTTGAGCCAACAATCCATTCACTCCTAATTTCTTCTCATCATCTTCAGATGACAAACCATCCGCCAATTCCGGATATACCTTAGACCAATCTAAATCTTCTTCTGGTGTATCAAAAGCAGATATTGCAAAAACCCCTGCCTCTACTACTAGGCCAATTGTTAACATAAGACCTCCAGTAAGAAACCCGATAGAAAAATGTTGAATTTTGAATAATGCACCAATAATCACGATTGCTGCTCCCATTCCATAAACAAAATTCATTCTTTTTTTATACGCCCTTGATTGTGCCATAATTATATTTATTTATTTAACTGTGTTTATTTATCTATTTATTGTGCCTATGAAATCTTGTACGGTTCTAAAACCAATATAACTTCTTGCCGTGTCAGCATATTCATAATCTCTTGAGCTGACCTCTAAAAAATAAGCAACATCTTTCCAGGAACCTCCTCGCACAATTTTCCTTGTATTTTGCCTGTCTTCTACGTTTGAATTCATAGTAGAGGACATATAATAGGAGGATAAGTTATATGCAGTATTGGTCCATTCAGAAACATTTCCTGCCATATTATACAGGCCATAGTTATTTGCAACGTATGACTTTGCCTCCATCGTGTACAAAGCACCATCTGCTGCATAATTACCTCGTACCGGCTTAAAGTTTGCTAAAAAACAGCCTCTGTCAGTAGTAAGGCCACCTGTACCCCAAGGGTATGTCGAAAACTCTAACCCGCCTCTTGCAGCGTACTCCCACTCTGCCTCTGTTGGCAATCTGAAGATAGGCACCGTTGTTGGATTTTTCTTTCCTCTTAAATAGTCATTTTTTTTCTTTGTTCTCCAATTACAGAAAGCTCTTGCTTGCTCCCAACTAACACCTACAACCGGGTAATCTCCATAAGACTGGTGATGAAAATAGTCTTGATGCATTGGGTCATTGTACGAATAATTAAAATCTCTAACCCATGCCGTAGTATCTGGATAAATCTGCAGTACCTCTGTTTGTAAAAAAGCTTTTCGACCTCCTCCACTTTTTACAGCCTTATCGCCATCAAACCAAGAGTATCTGTATTTGAGATGTTTCGTATCGAAAGTTCGCACTCCGTCAACCGCATCTTTTTCGTTTATAAAAAGAGAGTCCATTACTTCTACATAATCAATATCTGGATATTCTTCTGTTTTCCAAACTAAATCAGTGTCCCAATTTAAAGGTCTCACAGCGTCTACTCCATCTGCTAAGCTCCAGTAGTTTTCAAACATATACTTTTGATACGGTGTTGCATCTTCCGATTCTGCACTCGGAAAAGCATAGTTTTGTATTCCTCCTAAAGACTCTGAATTTGAAGCTTCATTGCTTCTAGTAATCGCAGAATAGTCAGCCTGTTCACCCAACTTTGTTCTTACAATCGAATCTCTAACCCATTGTACAAATTCTTTATATTCATTATTTGTAATCTCCGTTTCATCCATGTAATATGAACGAACCGTAACTGTTTTTGAAGGTGCGTTCATAATTCCACTAATGTCTTGATCTTGTTTTCCCATTGTAAAAGAACCTCCAGGTACTAATACCATTCCGTACGGTTTTTCGGAAAACCATTCTTTTTTCGCTTTTACTCCTACCAACTCTCCTCTGTCGTTGGAGCCGCAACTATAAAGGAGCACTACTAAAAGAACAAATACTATTACTTTCTTCATATTCTAACTGTGTCTTAACTAAAAAGTTCGTAAACCTATTATTTTTATTATTGGCAATCTTGAAAACATACTTTAACATTTTAATGTTATTGTATGCTGCGTATTAAAGCATTTTTTTCATTGCATTGTACCATTTTTCGGGGATCAACTGCTTTGTTGCCGCTTCATAATCTTTATACGTACATGGTATTAACGCATGCCTTTTGTATTTATTATTTGACAAAATATTTATTTCCATCCACCATCTTCCAGATTTATTACTTTTATAAAAATTAAGTGGCTCATCATCTTCCAATAAAACGGTAAAGTGCTGATAATTGTCTTTCCCTGAAAATGGATAGTCTTTTACACGATAATTATAACCCTCTATAAAATACCAAATTATCTGCGCAATTAAATGGGCTGTTTGGTGATTCTTGTCATACTTCGCATTGTACTCATAAATCCCAAAAGAAGACACTTTATCACTGATGCCCGCGTATCTTGAAATTGCACAAATCTCTTCACCATAAAAACCATTTGGCGAAGCATTCTTATTTGCTGGAGCATCACTCTGACGAATAGCACCAATATCTATTGAAATAATATCCGCATCTCTAAATGCTGGCTCTATATTTTCTAATTCTTTTGCTGCTCCTAACCGGTAGGAGTCAAAAAACAAACTCTCTAACAAACGTATTTCCTCCTGCGAGTTAAAATAGGTTTGATATCCAACATTACAGTAGTTAAACAAGTTGTTTGGTTCTTGCATAATTATTTTACTGAGATACGATTGAGAGTTTAATTCTCCTTCCAAGCTACCCAAGTCAAACCGACTGTCTACAGCAGTTATATTTACGGACTGCTCTAAAGTATCGTATGCTCTATAATTTACGTATGTAATGTCCTGACTTCCTCCTATAATAATGGGGATAATATTCTTTTTTAATAAAGAAGTCGTTATTTCTTTCACCGCAAAATAGGTGTCTGAAACCTGGTTTCCTTTCTCAATATTTCCTAAATCTGCAATATTACTATGCCAATTCCCCGGAAATAATTCGTAAAACTTACTGCGGATAGCGTGTAAATCTTCCCCGCAACCAACATTACCTTGTGCATTTCTATCTTCTTGTACTCCAAAAAGAGCAATTTGAACATTTTCTAATGTTGGGAAACCTTCTTTTCTTGAATGAATTTGAATATTTCGACCCAAGCAGTCGGGAGATTGCTCCAATAAATATGCAATAACCGTATCTTCTACAGGAGTTAAAAATTCGTGATTCATTAATATTTTTTGTAGTAAAGAACGCAAGATACTAACTAATTAATTCTTTTTTACAATTTTTTTTGTTGTTATTTTCTTTTTTGCTGTCACTTTCTTTTTCGCTGCTTTTTTCTTAGGAGTTTTAGCCGCTATCATTTTCACTGCGTCCTCCTTTGAAAGCTTTTCTATATCCGTAGTTTTAGGTAATTCTATTTTAAGCTTGCCTTTTAAAACATTAAAACGACCCCAGCGTGCTTTTTCTACACGAATTCCAACATCTTCCCAATTGTGCAGAACCTTGTCTATCTCTTTCTGCTTTTTAACTTCAATCAATTCTATAATATCAGCATCTGAAAGGGTATCAAAATCGTACTTTTTACTCACGTTTATAAATATAGAATTCCATTTTATAAACGGACCAAAACGGCCAACCCCTTTTTGTACTGGCATTTCTTCATAGTGATAAATAGGAGCATCTGCCTTTTGTTTTGCAACAATTAGTTCTTCTGCTCTTGGCAAATCTACCTCCATTGGGTTTTCTCCTTTATCCAAGGAAACAAACATAGTTCCAAATCGAATGTAAGGACCAAAACGGCCATTCGAAACAATAACCTCTTCCCCTTCATAAGCTCCTAAACTTTTCGGAAGTAAAAACAACTCTAAAGCTTCTTCCATTGTAATGGTGCCTAAATTTTGAGTTGTATTTAAGCTTGCAAACTGCTTTTCCTCGTCTTCGGGTGCTCCAATTTGTGCAATTGGACCAAATTTACCCAAGCGAACTAAAACCGTCTTTCCAGATTCTGGATGCTTCCCTAGAATACGTTCTCCACTTTCCCTTTCTGCATTTTCTTTTACATCCTCTACATTGTCATGAAATTTTGTGTAAAAGCCTTTGATCATTTCTATCCAGTTCTCATCTCCTTCAGAAATATCGTCGAAAGAATTTTCTACTCTTGCTGTAAAACCAAAATCTAAAATATTGGAGAAGTTTGCAACTAAAAAATCATTTACAATATTTCCAATATCTGTTGGAACCAGTTTATTTTTATCAGCTCCTGTTTTTTCTTCTAAAACAGTTTCTTTAACCATTCCATTTGATAAAATTAACTGCTGGTAAGCTCTTTCTAATCCTTCATTTTGTCCTTTTTCCACATAACCTCTTCGTTGGACTGTAGAAATTGTAGGTGCATATGTAGAGGGTCTTCCAATGCCTAATTCTTCTAATTGCTTCACCAAAGACGCTTCTGTAAAACGGTATGGTGGGCTTGTAAAACGCTGCGTTGCGTTGATAAAGGAATAGGTTAAAACATCTTTCACTTTTAAATTTGGTAACATTCCTGCTTGCTCCTCATCTTCATTATCCGTTCCTTCTAAATAGACCTTTAAAAAACCTTCAAACTTTATCATTTCACCATTTGCAGTGAATATTTTAGAATTTTCAGAGTTTTCAATTTTCACGTTTGTACGCTCTAATTGCGCGTCGCTCATTTGAGAAGCCACGGTTCTTTTCCAAATTAAATCATACAACCTATTTTGATCATACTCTGTGCTAATCGCATGCATTTTCATGCTGGTCGGACGGATTGCCTCGTGCGCCTCCTGTGCACCTTTCGACTTCGTTTTAAAAACACGCTGCTTGCTATATTCAGCACCGTAATAATTAGTGATCTCTTCTTCAGCAGCGTTCCTTGCATCTACAGATAAGTTTAAACTATCTGTTCTCATGTAAGTAATTAAACCGGCTTCGTATAACCGCTGAGCTACCTGCATTGTTTTACCAACAGCAAAGCCTAATTTTCTAGAGGCCTCTTGTTGTAATGTAGAGGTTGTAAATGGAGCTGCTGGAGACTTTTTTGCTGGTTTTTTAGTTAGATCTGCAATAGAAAAAGCTGCATTTGCACACGATTTTAAGAAATTCTCTGCAGCTTCTTTAGAATCAAAGTTCTTTGGAATTGTTGCTTTAAACATCTTGCCTTCATTGTTGGCAAACTGCGCCACTACTTTATAATGAGTTTCTGCTATAAAATTAAGAATGCTGCGCTCTCTTTCTACAATCAAACGAACCGCTACAGACTGCACACGCCCTGCCGACAAACCTCCTTTTACCTTGCGCCATAATACAGGTGATAACTCATACCCCACAAGCCGATCTAAAACTCTTCGAGCTTGCTGAGCGTTTACCATATTATAGTCGATATCTCTTGGATTTTCGACTGCTTTTAAAATTGCATTCTTTGTTATTTCGTGAAAAACAATGCGCTTTGTATTTTCATCTTTTAATCCTAATTGCTCTTTTAAATGCCAAGCAATCGCTTCTCCTTCTCGATCCTCATCACTGGCCAACCAAACTGTTTCTGCTTTTTTTGCCAGCGTTCTTAATTTCTTAACAATTGTTTTTTTGTCATCTGAAACAATATATTTCGGACTAAAATCACCATCCACATCAATACCTAATTCTTTCGAAGGTAAGTCTGCAATATGACCATAACTCGATTCTACTTGAAAATCTTTCCCAAGAAACTTCTCGATGGTTTTTGCCTTTGCCGGTGACTCTACAATTACTAAGTTCTTTGCCATGTATCTTTCTTTTTTCGCAATTAACGCAATTCAAGTTGCATGCTTTTGAACTACAAAAGTATGTTGTTTTTTTTTATTATTTTTTTTTAAATTTTTTTTTACCCTTATTTTTAAAGATAAAATCATTCTACAGTCCTTTTTTATTTCATTTTTATGCCTGAATTTCCCCCCTAAAAAAAATAAAAGCATCCTTCATTATCTTCTATTTCATTGGCTTTGTACACGACTG
>DPRC01000127.1:5522-7696 GCA_003537695.1 Polaribacter sp. | reverse complement strand
TGTGTGCATTCTCAGCGCCTTTAGAAATATCTACAAACCTTTTATTTACTCAAAAAAATATTTTCATCCACTTTACACAGGACAACTATTCAATCCTTTTGTAAGCTAAAAAAAAACGTTTTTTGTAAGGGTTTTAAAAATCTGCTCAGGATCTCTTTTTACCAAGCACTCCAAGGACAAATACTTTTTTTTACCTGCACTCCCGTTTCTGGAATTTCAAAAGCAACACTTGTATTAACTTTTAAGAGCTTTGAAAATTGATTGTTTTCTGCCAATCTGTCATTCCTTTTCATTTTTGGTTGTATCTTTGCATTTCATTTTTGCCTATGGAACCCACCGTAAAAGTTATCAACGAAAAAATTCAAGGGAAAGCCCTTGTTACAGAAAATAAAACAGAAAACACAAAGAAACTATTCATAGAGAGTTACGGCTGTCAAATGAATATGAACGATAGTGAAATTGTTGCTGCAATCTTAGATAAAGAAGGTTATAATACGACTCAAATTTTAGAAGAAGCAGATTTAGTTTTGGTGAATACTTGCTCTATTCGAGAGAAAGCGGAAACCTCTGTTCGAAAGCGTCTACAAAAATACAATGCTGTAAAAAAAATAAACCCAAAGATGAAGGTTGGCGTTTTAGGCTGTATGGCAGAGCGTTTGAAAGAAAAATTTTTAGAAGAAGAAAAAATTGTTGATCTAGTCGTTGGACCAGATGCTTACAAAGATTTACCAAATCTACTAAGTGAGGTTAGCGAAGGTAGAAATGCCGTCAATGTCCTTTTATCTAAAGATGAAACCTACGGAGATATTTCTCCTGTTCGTTTGAATACAAATGGGGTTACTGCATTTGTCTCCATCACCAGAGGATGCGATAACATGTGTACCTTTTGTGTGGTTCCTTTTACACGTGGTCGTGAAAGAAGCAGAGATCCAAAAAGTATTTTGGAAGAAATTCAATCTATGGTTTCTCAAAACTTTAAAGAAATTACATTATTAGGACAAAATGTAGATAGTTTTTTGTGGTTTGGCGGGGGCTTAAAGAAAGACTTAAAGAAGGCTTCTGAAATGGCGCAGGCTACAGCGGTTGGTTTTGCAGAATTACTAGATATGTGTGCTACAAAATTCCCAAAAACACGCTTCCGTTTTTCAACATCAAATCCACAAGACATGAGTTTAGATGTGATTCACGTAATGGCAAAACATAGAAACATTTGTAAATACTTGCATTTACCTGTTCAAAGTGGAAGTAACGCCATGTTAAAAGCGATGAACAGACAACATACACGGGAAGAATACATGGAGTTGATTGATAATATCTTCAAAATAGTGCCCGAAATGTCATTGTCCCAAGACATGATTGTTGGTTTTTGCGGAGAAACAGAAGAAGACCACCAGGACACTTTAGCCTTAATGAAATACGTGAAATATGATTTCGGCTTTATGTTTACATACTCGGAAAGACCTGGGACTTTAGCCGGAAAAAAAATGGAGGACGATGTTCCCCATCCAGTTAAAAAACGAAGGCTTCAAGAAGTCATCGACCTACAACAGGAACATGCACTGTACAGAACTCAGCAACATTTAGGAAAAATAGAAGAATTTTTAATTGAAGGTACTTCTAAGAAAAATCCGGACGAATGGAAAGGTAGAAATACACAAAACACCGTAGCTGTTTTTGCAAAAGATCATTATAAGTTAGGTGATTTTGTAAATGTTAAGGTGGAGGATTGTACCTCCGCAACTTTAAAAGGAACGGTTATTGGCTATTCTGACAATTATTGATACAAGGAAGCAAGGAAGACAGCACAAAGAAAAAATACAAACCAAGGCTTCAATAAAAAAATCCTATTTCAAAAAAGAAAATATGGAAAACTTACAAGCATTAAAACAACGTTTTGGTATCATTGGTAATGATATTCATTTGAACCGTGCTTTAGAAAAAGCAATTAGAGTTGCACCTACAGACATCTCTGTTTTAGTTACGGGAGAAAGTGGCGTTGGAAAAGAGAATATTCCAAAAATTATCCATTCATTATCACATCGAAAACATGCAAAATACATTGCTGTAAACTGCGGTGCAATCCCAGAGGGAACTATTGATAGTGAACTTTTTGGCCATGAAAAAGGATCATTCACCGGAGCAATACAAGACCGAAAAGGGTATTTCGAAGTTGC
>DPRC01000127.1:1119-5374 GCA_003537695.1 Polaribacter sp. | reverse complement strand
AAAAGAGAATATTCCAAAAATTATCCATTCATTATCACATCGAAAACATGCAAAATACATTGCTGTAAACTGCGGTGCAATCCCAGAGGGAACTATTGACAGTGAACTTTTTGGCCATGAAAAAGGATCATTCACCGGAGCAATACAAGACCGAAAAGGGTATTTCGAAGTTGCGGATGGCGGCACCATCTTTTTAGATGAAGTTGGTGAATTACCACTAACAACGCAGGTACGCTTGCTACGGGTTTTAGAAAACGGAGAATTTATTAAGGTAGGTTCCTCAAAATCTCAAAAAACAGATGTTCGGATTGTAGCTGCTACAAATATAAACATGCAAGCTGCAATTGAGAAAGAACGCTTTAGAGAAGACCTGTACTATCGCTTAAGTACCATAGAAATAGATTTGCCGGCATTGCGAGAGCGCAATGAAGACATTCACTTATTGTTTCGAAAATTTGCTTCAGACTTTGCCCAGAAATACAGAATGCCGTCAATTCGTTTGGATGAAAATGCAGTTACTGTATTGCTAAATTATCGGTTCCCAGGAAATATTCGCCAGCTAAAAAATCTGGCAGAACAAATTTCTGTAATTGAAGAAAGTAGAGTCATAACAGATGTAAAACTGCAAGACTACCTTCCCAATAATAAAGGGAATTTACCTGCTGTAATTGGTGGTAAAAAAGAGACTGATTTTTCTTCAGAAAGAGACATTATGTACAAAATTCTTTTTGACATGCGCAATGACATCAATGACTTAAAAAAGTTGACACTCGATTTAATGAAAACTGGAGATATTGAAGAAGTAGAAGAAAGAAATCATCAGTTGATAGAAAAAATCTACGCAGACCAAGAAAGAAAAGAGCGAAATATCGAAGTTATGAACATCCCTCAAAATTCTTCAAAAGAAAAAGAGTACGACTTCATAGAAACAATTCAAGAGGACGAGTCTTTGTCTTTGCAAGACAAGGAAATTGAAATGATTACGAAGTCTCTAGAAAAAAATAAAAACAAACGAAAATTAGCTGCAAAAGAACTAGGCATCTCAGAGAGAACGCTTTACCGTAAAATAAAGCAGTATGATCTCTAAAACGAACCCCTGGGAAACTGCGGAATTATTAGAAATAAAAAATGCTTTTTATTAGGGCATTTAAAAATACTTATATTTAAATTTTATACGGAGTTAAAACAGTCGAAGTACCATGAAAAAATTACTATACATCGCGTTCTTTTCAGTAAGTATCTTCTTCCTTACGGGGTGTGGAATTTATGGATTTACAGGAGGTGATGTTGGAAGTGCGAAAACAATTCAAATAGATTTTTTCCCAAATCAAGCACAGTTAATAGAACCAGGGCTAAGTCAAGAATTTACCATCGCGTTGCAAGACTTATTTACTCGACAGACAAACCTAACATTGGCTTCTTCTAACGGAGAACTTTATTTTAGTGGTGAAATTACAAGCTATCGAATATCACCAATGAGTGCTACCTCTCAACAAACTTCTGCACAAAACAGATTAACGATTAGTATAAATGTACGGTATGTTAATACCACAGATGAAAAGAAAAATTTTGAAAAACCATTTTCTTTTTATTCAGATTATCCAGCAACCTCCCAATTAATTGGTGGAGTTCAGGAAGCTGCTTTTACAGAAATAATAGACCGGTTAACACAAGACATCTTTAATGCTTCCGTTGGGAAATGGTAAGTACATCGTTGGTATAAAAACACTATTTTGGAAAAAGAAACTTTTATAAACTTACTAGAAAGTAAACCGGTAATTAGAGCAAAAGAAACGATTGCTTTAAAAGCCATTATCGATGAGTTTCCTTATTTTCAAACAGCCAGAGCTTTGTATTTAAAAGGGTTGAAAAATCAGGATAGTTTTAAATACAATAATGAACTAAAGGTAACAGCAGCATTTACTACCGATAGAACTATTTTATTCAATTACGTTACCTCTTTAGCTACTGATTTACAACAGAAAGAAGAAGCGCAACCGAAAATAGCCACAGAAATTTCTCAAAAAAAAGCAATAGAAAAGGACCCCGAAAAAGAAGAGGTACAGCTCCAGAAACCGTTCTCCTTTTCTAGTACTGAAAACTATTCATTCAATCAATGGTTGCAACTAGCTGCAAAAAAACCAATCGTTAGAAACAACAACAACATCCCCGTTCAAGAAAAGCTGGTAAAAGATAATTTAATTGATACGTTCATTCAAAATAATCCCAAAATTATACCGCTAGAAAAAGGGAAGAATTTTACAACCCCAATTCCTAAGAATACACAAGACAATGCGTTAATGACAGAAACTTTGGCAAGCGTTTACCTTGCCCAAAAGAAGTATGAAAATGCAATACAAGCTTATAAAATTTTAAGCTTGAAATATCCAGAAAAAAGTGGTTTCTTTGCAGACGAAATTAAAAGAATACAAATTTTACAAAAAAAATAAAGCATGAATTATAACTTATTCTTAGGAATTATCCTACTGGTAGCAGTGATCTTAATTTTAATAGTTATGGTACAAAATCCTAAAGGTGGAGGATTATCTTCTTCTTTTGGTGGCGGTGGTGCACAATCATTAGGGGGTGTTCAGAATACGAATAACTTTTTAGATAGAACAACTTGGACTTTGGCAATTGCCATGTTCGCCTTAATTCTTTTATCTAATTTTGCAATTGATAGAGGTGGTGAGAATGACTTTCAGTTAGACAACACTTTAGAAGGAATAGAGACTACAGCTCCTGCAGCTCCAGAAACAACTACCAACGATAGTTTAAAATAAATAGTTGTTACACAACTTCAAATGCCAATGTGGATGACACGTTGGCATTTTTTTGTTTAAAAGAGTACCTTTACTTTTGTATTCTTTGAAAAATTGTCATCTATCCTGTATTGGCATACTTTCTGATACTTTAAAAAAGAACATAACTAAAAAAAAAATTAATAATGGGATTAAACATAAAGCCTTTAGCAGATAGAGTTCTAGTAGAACCTGCTGCGGCAGAAACAAAAACAGCTTCTGGACTCATCATTCCAGACAATGCAAAAGAAAAGCCACAACAAGGAACCGTGGTTGCTATTGGAAATGGAAAGATTGACGAACCCCTAACTGTTAAAATTGGAGATACTGTTTTATATAGTAAGTATGGTGGAACGGATTTAAAATTAGAAGGTAAGGATTACTTAATGATGCGTGAAAGCGACATTTTAGCAATTATTTAAATTGCTATTGGCCATGGGCCGCTAGCTTACAAAAATAAAATAAGAACTCTTTTTAGCGAAACGTAAAGTACGAAACGCTAAAAGCAAAATTATAAAAATGGCAAAGGATATAAAATTTGATATTGAAGCAAGAGATGGACTGAAACGTGGCGTAGACGCTTTAGCGAATGCCGTGAAGGTGACATTAGGACCTAAAGGGAGAAACGTAATTATCTCTAAATCTTTTGGTGCACCCACAGTAACGAAAGATGGTGTTTCTGTAGCAAAAGAAATTGAATTAGAAAATGAGCTTGAAAACATGGGCGCTCAAATGGTAAAAGAAGTTGCTTCTAAAACCAATGATTTAGCCGGTGATGGAACAACTACTGCTACCGTTCTTGCGCAAGCAATTGTAAAAGAAGGATTGAAGAATGTTGCTGCAGGCGCAAATCCTATGGATTTAAAACGTGGAATAGACAAAGCCGTTGCTGCAATTGTTGCTGATTTAGAAAAGCAAGCTAAAAAAGTTGGTAATTCTTCTGAAAAAATAAAACAAATTGCTGCAATTTCTGCAAATAATGACAATACTATTGGCGAGCTAATTGCTACTGCTTTTACTAAAGTTGGTAAAGAAGGAGTAATTACTGTGGAAGAGGCCAAAGGAATGGAAACCTATGTAGACGTTGTAGAAGGAATGCAATTTGACAGAGGTTATTTATCTCCTTACTTTGTAACGGATGCAGATAAGATGATCGCTGATTTAGAAAATCCATATATTTTATTGTTCGATAAAAAGATTTCTAACTTACAAGAAATTCTTCCAATATTAGAACCCGTCTCCCAAGCAGGAAGACCTTTATTAATTATTGCTGAAGATGTAGACGGCCAAGCCTTAGCAACCTTAGTGGTAAATAAATTACGTGGTGGATTAAAAATTGCTGCAGTAAAAGCTCCTGGTTTTGGAGATAGAAGAAAGGCAATGTTAGAAGACATCGCTATTTTAACTGGTGGAACTGTAATTTCTGAAGAAAGAGGATTTTCACTAGAAAATGC
>DPRC01000127.1:0-720 GCA_003537695.1 Polaribacter sp. | reverse complement strand
AACGGTGCTGGAAATGCAGAAGCTATTAAAACACGTGTAAACCAGATCAAAGCGCAAATAGAAACTACAACTTCAGATTACGATAAAGAAAAGCTACAAGAACGCTTGGCAAAATTAGCAGGTGGCGTTGCAGTCTTATATGTAGGTGCTGCTTCGGAAGTTGAAATGAAAGAGAAAAAAGACAGAGTTGATGATGCATTGCATGCAACAAGAGCTGCAGTTGAAGAAGGTATTGTTGCTGGTGGTGGAGTAGCTTTAGTACGGGCTAAAAAATCATTAGAGAAAACGGCTACTGTAAACATAGATGAGTCTACAGGAGTCCAAATTATTAACAAAGCGATTGAAGCTCCTCTGAGAATTATTATTGAGAATGCTGGTGGAGAAGGCTCTGTAGTATTGAACAAAGTGTTAGAAGGTAAAAAAGACTTTGGATACGACGCTAAAAACGAGGTGTATGTAGACATGTTAGAAGCCGGAATTATAGACCCTAAGAAAGTAACGCGTGTAGCACTAGAAAATGCTGCTTCCGTTGCGGGTATGATTCTTACTACTGAGTGTGCATTAATAGACATTAAAGAAGACACTGCCGGTGCTGGAATGCCTCCAATGGGTGGTGGTGGTGGAATGCCTGGAATGATGTAAACCATTAGCAATGGCAGGCAAGAATAGTACTCTTGTGTACATAAAGTTGAAATAAAAAAATCCGTTAGAAAATTTTCT
>DPRC01000122.1:5309-7390 GCA_003537695.1 Polaribacter sp. | reverse complement strand
CTTCCTCTTCCTGAAGCAATTAACCTACTTCCTTCTACTTGATACTTGCTTTCTAAAAGCCTTACAATAGAAGTCGCTCTCTTCACACTCAAATCCCAATTATCTTGAACAATATCGTTACTGATGGTTCTGGCGTCTGTATGTCCCTCAATCATTACATCCATGCTTGGCTCTGACTTTATCAATGCTGCTAATTTTGCAATCAACTTGTAAGCTCCTTTTTTTACGCGATAACTTGCGGTATTGAATAGTAATTTGTCTGAAACAGAAATCATAACAACGGTCTGATCAATATTGATATCGATGTCCTTAGAATTTTCTAAATCAGAAGTATTTATTGATTTTTTTAGATTGTAAGCAACTGCTAAGTTCAAAGAATCTTTTAACGTCTTCGCCGCTAACAGAGCGATAGGATCCACCTTTGTTAACGTTTCATTCATTAACCTTCTCGTTTGCTTTGAAATAACCGCAGTATTTCCAACCAATGATAATTTTACTTCATTCTCTCGCTCTAAAGTAACATTGTCACTCTTTAATGAGTTAATTTTATTGT
Source organism: Polaribacter sp. (assembly GCA_003537695.1). Classification (GTDB taxonomy): domain Bacteria; phylum Bacteroidota; class Bacteroidia; order Flavobacteriales; family Flavobacteriaceae; genus Polaribacter. The sequence continues at coordinate 6,837 of DPRC01000122.1, read as the reverse complement.
TGTAGTTCTCAACACGTTTTTCTATCGCTGTAAATTTTGCAGTCAGCTTCTCTTTTTCAATGGTTGTTTTTTGAAGTTCGCCTTTCGTATTTGTGAACTGACCTTGGAGTGCCACGTATTTTTTCTTTGAAACACAAGAGGTTGCTAATAAGGCTAAAATTACTACGGAGATAATGGTTTTTTTCATTTTACTTTGTTTACTTATTGCGAGTCCAACTATTTGGAACTCTATTTATATTTAACTTTGGGGCATTCTTAAAATATAATCGAAATAGTTTCAATATTAAGGCAAGACAAACTCAAAAAATGAGTCTCATCAACTTTTGTAACACCCACCAGAACACTATTTCAAAGAGTTCAAACTACTTTTAATCGTTTCAATTTTCGCAATTGTATCGGCTTCTTTTTTACGCTCTATTACAATTACTTGTTCTGGAGCATTTGCTACAAAGCGTTCATTTGAAAGCTTCTTTGAAATTCCAAACAAAAACCCTTCTGCTCTTTTTAATTCGCTTTCTAATTTCTTTATTTCAGCCTCAACATCAATGTTTTCGGTAGCAATTGGTATAAAATATTCGTTTGATTTTACTCTAAAGGATGCACCTTCAACTTTCTCTGACACCGTTTTTATTGCTGAAGTATTTGTTAGCTTCTGAATAACAGCGTCAAATTCATTTGAATTCTTTTCAGCAGCAATCATAAATAACTCAACGGAGTCCTTAAAAGCAATGTTTTTATCTTTTCTAATGGTTCTAATTCCTGAAATAACACCCGTAGCAAATTCAAAGTCCGCAATAATGGTGGAGTCAAAATCTTTTACTATTGGGTATTTTGAGATAATCAATGCTTCTTCCGGAGTTCTATCTGCGATGTATTGCCAAATTTCTTCAGTTAAAAAAGGCATGAAAGGATGCAATACTTTTAAATTGTTTTCCAAAACCACAAGAATAGCATCGAAGGTTTTTTTATCTATCGGTTGTTGATATGCTGGCTTCACAATTTCTAATAACCAAGAGGAAAAATCATCATTAATTAATTTATAAATTGCCATTATAGCATCAGACAGACGGTATTTAGAAAAATGATCTTCTATTTCTGCCAAGGTTTTTTGAAACTTTGCTTCATACCAAACCAATCCAATTTTTGAAGTTTCTGGTTGCGGTAAACTTGCGTCTACTTCCCAGCCCTTTATCAAACGGAAAGCATTCCATATTTTATTTGCAAACCCTTTTCCTTGCTTACACAAATCTTCTTCAAACATTAAGTCGTTTCCAGCAGCAGCACTTAATAACAAGCCAACACGCACGCCATCTGCACCATAATCTTCAATTAATTTTAATGCATCCGGAGAATTTCCCAATGATTTAGACATTTTTCGTCTTTGCTTATCTCTAACTAATCCTGTTAAATAAACATTCTGAAAAGGTTTTTCATCTTTATATTCATATCCAGCAACAATCATTCGTGCCACCCAAAAAAACAAGATATCTGGCCCCGTTACTAAATCGTTTGTAGGGTAATAGTATTT
>DPRC01000122.1:1951-5118 GCA_003537695.1 Polaribacter sp. | reverse complement strand
ATCTCTAACTAATCCTGTTAAATAGACATTCTGAAAAGGTTTTTCATCTTTATATTCATATCCAGCAACAATCATTCGTGCCACCCAGAAAAACAAGATATCTGGCCCCGTTACTAGATCGTTTGTAGGGTAATAGTATTTAATTTCTTCATTTTCTGGATTTCTAATGCCATCAAAAACAGACATTGGCCACAACCAAGAAGAAAACCAAGTGTCTAATGCATCTTCATCTTGCGTAAGGTCGGACGCCGAAAGCGAAGTATTTCCTGTCTTCTCTTGGGCGAGAATTAAGGCATCCGCAATATTTTCAGCAACCACAAAATCTTCTTTTCCATCTCCATAGAAATACGCAGGAATCTGCTGTCCCCACCAAAGTTGTCGAGAAATATTCCAATCACGAACATTTTCCATCCAATGACGGTACGTATTTTCGAATTTCTTTGGATATAAGTTAATTTCAGCATCTTCGCCTAAAACAGCATCAATTGCTGGTGTTGCTAAATCTTTCATCTTTAAGAACCACTGATCTGACAATCTTGGTTCTATCACCGCTTTTGTTCTTTCTGAGGTTCCTACTTTATTGGTATGCACTTCCGTCTTTACTAAAAAACCCTTTTCCTCTAATTCTTTAGAAATCTCTGCACGAACAACAAACCTGTCTTTTCCTTGGTAATGCAATCCGAAAGAGTTTAAAGAAGCATCGTCATTAAAAATATCAATTACTTCTAACTGATGCTTATCCCCTAAATTTTTATCATTTTCGTCATGGGCAGGCGTTACCTTTAAACAACCTGTTCCAAATTCAACATCTACATATGCATCTTCAATAATAGGAATTACTCTATTACATAAAGGAACAATTGCTTTCTTTCCTCTTAAATGTGAAAAGCGTTCATCCGAAGGATTGATACAAATGGCTGTATCTCCAAAAATTGTTTCAGGCCTCGTAGTTGCAATTGTTAAGGTCTCTTCTGAACCTTCAATTTTATATTCTAAATAGTACAGATTCCCTTGGCGCTCTTCATGTATCACTTCTTCATCAGAAAGCGTTGTTTTTGCTTCAGGATCCCAATTCACCATTCTATAACCTCTGTAGATTAAACCTTTGTTATACAGGTCTACAAAAACTTTAATAACAGCTTCAGACATTTCTGGATCCATTGTAAAAGCCGTTCTTTCCCAATCACAAGAAGCTCCTAATTTTTTTAGTTGCTCTAAAATAATACCTCCGTATTCATCTTTCCAGTCAAAAGCATGTTGTAAGAATTCTTCCCGCGTCAAATCGCTTTTCTGAATTCCTTGTGCTTTTAACTTTGCAACCACCTTTGCCTCGGTAGCAATAGATGCATGATCTGTTCCTGGAACCCAACACGCATTTTTACCCAACAGGCGTGCACGCCTAATTAAAACATCTTGAATGGTATTGTTTAACATATGACCCATGTGCAAAACACCAGTTACATTTGGCGGTGGAATTACAATTGTATAAGGCTCTCTTTCATCTGGTGTTGAATGAAAGTAGTTGTTTTTCATCCAGTAATCATACCATTTACCCTCTACCTGGCTTGCATCGTATTTAGATGGAATTGTCATATTTTTAGAATAATTTTTTACATATAGGACGCAAAAATACAATTATCTATTTTGTAGAAAAAATTAGCGGTCGATTTTTTAAAACAAATTATTAATAGTAATTTTACATGATATATTTTTAGTTATGAAAACATCCATATTATTTTTTGCAGTTCTCTTTATTAGTATTTCTTTCAATGCCCAAGAATTTAAATTTGAAGAAGAAACCATTGATTATGGTAAAATTGAAAAAGCTTCAAACGGAGAAAGAACTTTTGTATTTACAAACACTGGTGACCAACCATTAATTATTCAAAAAATAAAATCTTCCTGTGGTTGTACTGTTCCTAAAAAACCGTCAGGACCTATAATGCCAGGAGAAAAAGGAGAAATTAAAGTTTCTTATGACACCAAAAGAGTGGGTGGCTTCTCTAAATCTATTACCATCACTTCCAATGCAAAAAATGCCTTGAAAGTAATTAAAATTAAAGGTTTTGTGAACAAAGAAATTTCTTTAGAAAAAGAAAAAAGCATTCTTTCAGACAATTAGATTTTTTTTTCCAAACGAAATTTAAAAGTCATTTCAACACCAAGTCTTTTTATTTTCATTCGAATTCTCTTATTTCCTTTTTCACTAAACTCGTTTATGATATCGTTTAGGCTATAGTCAGACGCTGGTTTACGGTTAATTCTAATAATTAGATCTCCAGCTTTTAAACCTGCTTTGCCTGCACTCGAAGTCTTGACTACTGTTTTTATTTTATAAGAGGGTTTAAATTTATAAGAAGATGTCGTGCTAAATCCTACTGAATTATTCTTACCAGGTCGATAACTAGAAATATCAGGAACGAACTCCTCCACCAATTGTTTTCCATTATACACAATATCTAAGCCGCTCATATTATAATAAAAAGGAGCCTTGAAAGAACTGTTTTTTTTGAGCATTACTTGTTTATTAGGATAGTCTAACCAAACTGTGAACCTTTTTAGAACACCACCCCCCAAACTGCCATTGCGCGCTTTGAAACGTCTTGCAATCCGAGTAGAAGTGGTGTCTAAAAAAGAAACTGTTGGTTTCTTTATTTCAAAACCCCCTATTTTTAGCTTTGGAATTCTACTCCGATTCCCATAAATCACGCCACTTAAACCTTCTCCTAAAATATCATTAAAATATTTTATCGGCGTTTGAATAGCTGTTGTAAAATCTTCAAATAACCAAAGCGCATCTGTACCTCCAGAATCCAGCAACATTTTCACAGGTATCATCTTCTTACCAATAGTATCTAATTGAACTTCAATATTTACATATGGCTTTTTTCCGTAAAATTGAATTGGTAAAATTTCACATTTTCGACATTTATAGTATGGAGCGCTCTCAGGCGAATAGAAATTTATTTTTTTCCGCTTATAATTTATTTTAAGAATTAGATTTTTTAATAAAGCATGCCCTATAATTCCATGAATAGGAACTCCCATCTTACTGGATACATCAAAAAAACCAGGTTCCATTGCAAATATAGTTTCATTTATAGCAACTAACCCTTGCACTTTCATATGATTGCCTTTGGACAGCACAGCAGCTATTGGCAAACCGG
>DPRC01000122.1:0-1581 GCA_003537695.1 Polaribacter sp. | reverse complement strand
CTTAATAATAGGGTACTGTCATTCTCTTTCGCTTGAAAAATAATCGTTTTGCTCACGCCTGTGTCTAAAATAAACGATAGATCCTTGCCATTAACCGCAATAGGTATCACAATTAAATTATGTATCAATTTAAAAGAGATCCGTTGTTTTTTTTGTTTCTTTTCGTTGAACCGAAATCCACTCTGGGAATGGGCACAAATTATTATCGAAAATATGAGAAACCAAAAGAAAAAATATTTTTTATTCAAGTTGTTTTTTTTATTACTTTTAAAATTACGATAATTAAATTATTTTAAATTCATTTTTTATAAAAAACACCCCCTAAACTTTCTTTAATTTAAGCGTTAAAGCAAAATATATTTCGGAAATTTGCAAAGTCCAATTTTTTAAAAAAACAATATGCCATCAATATCTAGAAAAGGAATACAAATGCCGGAATCCCCAATTAGAAAATTGGTGCCATATGCAGAAGATGCAAAAAAAAGAGGTGTGAAAGTTTTTCACCTAAACATTGGGCAGCCAGATATTAAAACGCCTCAAGTTGCTTTAGATGCTGTCAAAAACAACACGCTAGAAACACTTGCATATGCACGCTCTGAAGGTTCTGAAGAATACAGAACAAAGTTAGCGAAGTATTATGTAAAAAATAATATTCCCGTTACTGCAAATAACCTCGTAATAACTACTGGTGGTTCTGAAGCTTTATTGTTTGCAATGGGTAGTATTGCAGATCCAGGAGATGAAATTATAATTCCAGAGCCCTTTTATGCAAATTATAATGGTTTTTCTACTGCTTCTGGAGTTACTGTTGTTCCGGTGATTTCTAAAATTGAAAATAATTTTGCATTGCCAAAAATTGAAGAGTTTGAAAAGTTAATAACTCCTAAAACAAAAGCAATATTAATTTGCAACCCTGGGAATCCCACGGGTTATTTATATTCTGAAGCGGAAATTGAAAAATTAAAAAAAATTGTTTTAAAACATGATTTATTTTTAATCGCAGATGAAGTGTATCGAGAATTTACATATGATGGATTAACCCATACTTCTGTGCTCTCTTTAGACGGTTTAGAGGATAATGCCATTGTAGTTGATTCTGTTTCGAAACGTTACAGCATGTGCGGTGCCAGAATTGGTTGCATTGTCTCTAAGAACAAAGAATTTATTCAAACTGCCATTAAATTTGCACAAGCAAGATTAAGTCCACCAACCTATGCATTAATTGCCAGTGAAGCTGCCTTAGATACGCCAGATTCTTATTTTACAGAAGTTAAAGAAGAATATGTAGCACGACGAAATACGTTGATTTCTGAGTTAGAAAAAATAGATGGTGTAACCGTTGCAAATCCTAAAGGTGCTTTTTACTGCGTTGCTCAATTACCTGTAAAAGATTCCGATCATTTTGCACAATGGCTTTTAGAAGATTTTAACCTTCATAATGAAACGGTGATGGTTGCTCCGGCAAGCGGATTTTACTCAACTCCTGGAGAAGGAAAAAACCAAGTTCGGATTGCGTATGTTTTAAATAAAGACGCTTTAATACGTTCTGTGAAGATTTTAGCAACTGCCTTAAAACAATAC
>DPRC01000014.1:3119-5067 GCA_003537695.1 Polaribacter sp. | reverse complement strand
TCTGGTCTAAACTCTTTATGCAGTGTAAAATAGTTGAATTGTTTTTCAATTTCTTCCTTTAAAGCCTCTACCATAAACTTAAAGGAATTCAAGTTTTTGATTTCTGTCCTTGGGTTTAAGTCTGTCTCCCCTATTTTTCTTAAAGAAACTGAAACATCTGATTTAAACTCTCCTTTTTCTAAATTGGCTTCTGAAATCCCTAAATTCTGAACAATTCTTTGGATGTATTGTGCATAGGTAGCTGCATCTTCAATATTCCGAATACAAGGATCTGTAACAATTTCAATTAACGGAACTCCCGCTTTGTTAAAATCAACCAAAGAAATTTTCTTCTCGTGTACTAATTTTGCGGCATCTTCTTCAATATGTGTTTGTGTTAAATACACTGTAAATTGAGAACCATCATTCCGATAGCAAGAGACTTCTCCGTCTGGAATTATAGGATTGTGAAATTGTGTTATTTGAATATTTTTTGGATTGTCTGGATATTCATAATGTTTGCGATCCCAAGAAGTTATTTCATTTGAAAAAGTAGATTGTACTGCTTTTCCGAAATAAATAGCTTTTACAATTGCTTCTTTATTCAAGGCTGGTAAAATACCCATTTGACCGGTACAAACCGAACAGATATTGTGATTTGGAATTTCAGTTTCTGTATTCGGACAAGCACAAAATAATTTGGTTTTAGTGTTTAGACGAACGTGTGTTTCCAAACCAATAATCAATTCTAAATCGTGGGCTTTTAAAGCCTCCTGTATTTGCGCTAATTCCATTATAAGCTATCGTTTAAGAAGTTTCCAAATTGTAAAACTTCCGCATCTTTTTTCTTGTCTGCTGTAATTTGTAATCCTGTTGAAGTACCCCTGGGAATGCTTAGCGTAGGCAAACCGCCTAAACTAAAACCAACCGTATATGCATCTGACAAATACATTGCCAAAGGATCTTTAAGACTCTCGCCAATTTTCGGAGGATTTTTTGGCGTAACTGGTGAAACGATCATGTCTACTGTCGTAAAATCCTTGCTAAATTGTTCTGAAATTTGTCTTCTTACACTTTGTGCTTTCAAATAAATTTCATCAGAAAAACCTTGAGATAAAACCTGATTTCCACCTACGATTCTTCTTTTTGTTTCCTCAGAAAATTTTTCTGAACGCGTAATTGAATAGGTGTCTTTTAAATTGCTTCCTTCTAATCTTGCCCCATAATTTGTGCCGTCTAAACGAGATAAATTCGAAGCAGTTTCTGCCATTGCCAAAGTATAGTAGGTAGAAACTAAAATATCTGCATCAAAAAAGTCCAAGGCTTTTATTGCAATTCCTTGGGCCCTTATCTTCGCTAAGGTTGCTAAAAAAGCTTCTTTTATTTCTTTATCAATTGCATCATTTTCGATAAAATTCTTATAATAACCGACAGTTTTTACTGGGGAACTGCTTATAGGTTCTTCCTTAGAGATTTCTTCAGAAACATAACTTGTTTGGTCTTTTACGTCCTTTCCACTCATTATATTTAAGACGATTCTAAGGTCTTCAATAGATTTTGTAATGGGCCCCACACAATCTGTAGAAGACGCGTATGCCATTAATCCATACCGAGAAATTCTACCATAGGTAGGTTTTAAACCAAATACTTTATTATATCCAGCTGGCTGGCGAATAGAACCACCGGTATCTCCACCAATAGAAAAAACAGTATACTCTTTTGCGACATTTACGGCAGAGCCTCCGCTAGACCCTCCTGCAACCAGCTCTGGATTGAGTGCATTTTTTACAGCTCCAAAAATGGTGTTTTCAGAAGAAGAGCCGTGTCCGAAAGAATCACAATTTTCTTTTACCAACGGAATTGCGCCAGCATCTAATAATTTCTGAATAGCTGTTGCCGTATAAGAAGCTTTGTACTCTTTTAATAAATCTGAGCTTGCAGTAGTGCGTGTTCCTTGCAACATATACAC
>DPRC01000014.1:2345-2713 GCA_003537695.1 Polaribacter sp. | reverse complement strand
AGCCAAAGCCAAAGCCGTTTCATCTAATAAAGAATTTACCGTATTGTGTGTGTTTTGCTTTAATAAAGCTAACTTTTCTTGCACTAAAGCAGCACAAGATATTTGTTTAGACAGCAATTGTTGATGTATCTTTTTTATCTGCGATTCCATATTAATCTTCTATCACTTTAGCAACCACTAAAAATCTGTTTTTTTCTCTCGGAAAGTTTTCTATGATGATTTCTTTTTCTAAAACCGAACTCTCCAGCACCACATCCTCTCTTAAAGCATCTAAAGACACGCTATTATTATTGACCGTATGTAAAGCGTTCTTATTCTGATCTGCATTTTTAATTACATCAAATAATGTATTCACCGATTCCGATGGC
>DPRC01000014.1:1661-1946 GCA_003537695.1 Polaribacter sp. | reverse complement strand
AAAAAAAGCCTTCCAAATTTTGGAAGGCTTTATATATTTCTAAACAACAACCTTCCGTCCTATAAAATAGGATTATTAAAATTGCGATTGTTATTGTTTATACTCATTATCAGGTTGCTTGGTGACAAATATATGCAGAATAACTGGTACAAAAACTTCTTTTTCATCATTTTAAATAGCCGTTACAGTATTTGCAAAATATGGATACTAAATTACATATATGGCAATATATATATTGAAAGTCTCAGGTTCTTTAAAAATTTAATGACACTGTCGTTCAGCAGG
>DPRC01000014.1:0-1264 GCA_003537695.1 Polaribacter sp. | reverse complement strand
ACCGAATCCATAAAGATCAAAAATAAAAGATATAAGCTCTTTTAATTTTATTAGAATTGGAAACTGCACGAAAAGGAGGTGAGATTAAGATTAAGGGGGCTGTGCTGCCATTTAAAGCACTTTTAAGAAATTAACAAATGTTAATAATTTTTGACTAAATCGACTTAAAAGCTATTTAAACCCTTCTAAAAAGAGTAAATTTGGGTTCGATAAATCGGTCCTTGTGAAAAACTGAAGTACTAAATAATTAAAAAATTACTTCACGCTTTCTTACCTGTTTTAAGCAGGATCGCAAAGACATAACTTAACTTAGACAATGAGCGAAGAAAAAAAAACATACAGTTATGATGCTTCTAGTATCCAGGCATTAGAAGGAATGGAACACGTAAGAATGCGTCCTTCTATGTATATTGGAGATGTTGGTACACGTGGATTACACCACTTGGTGTATGAAGTTGTCGACAACTCTATTGATGAAGCAATGGGTGGTTATTGCGATACCATTAACGTAACTATCAACGAGGACAACTCTGTAACTACTAGAGATAATGGACGTGGAATTCCCGTAGGAATGCATGAAAAAGAAGGCGTCTCAGCACTGCAAGTAGTCATGACAAAAATTGGTGCTGGTGGTAAATTCGATAAAGACTCTTATAAGGTTTCTGGAGGTTTACACGGAGTTGGTGTAAGTTGTGTAAATGCACTTTCAGAGCTTTTAACGGCAACAGTTCATAAAGAGGGAAAAGTTTGGCAGCAAGAATATTCTGAAGGAAAAGCATTATATCCTGTAAAAACAATCGGAGAAAGTGATTTTACAGGTACTGTGGTTACTTTTTTACCTGACAAAACAATCTTCAAGCAAACTACAGAATTCAGCTACGATACATTAGCAACTCGTATGCGCGAACTGTCTTATTTAAATAAAGGAATCACAATTACGCTAACAGATAAGCGAAGTACAGATGATGAAGGGAATTTTATTTCTGAATTATTTTACAGTGATGAAGGCTTGCCTGAATTCATCAAATATTTAGATTCTACACGTGAGCAACTAACCTCGAAAGTAATTTCTATGGAAGGTGAGAAAAACGGAATTCCCGTTGAAGTTGCCATGGTATACAATACGTCGTATGCAGAAAACTTGCATTCATATGTAAATAATATCAATACGCACGAAGGAGGAACCCATTTATCGGGATTTAGACGTGGATTGACAGGAACTTTAAAAAAGAATGCTGATGAATCCGGTTTATTAAAAAATGTG
>DPRC01000098.1:1986-2577 GCA_003537695.1 Polaribacter sp. | reverse complement strand
AAGGTATTTATCAGTCAACATTCCTTGTGCCAAAGGTGAAAAACAAATAGCACCAACCTTCGATTTTCCTAATAATTCCAACAATCCGTCTTCAACCCATCGGTTAAATAAATTATAATTTGGCTGGTGTATTACGCAAGGAGTTCCTAAGTCTTTTAATATTTTAAAAGCCTTTTCTGCTGCTTCTGGTGGATAGTTAGAAATGCCAACGTACAGGGCTTTTCCCTGACGAACTATTAAATCTAGGGTCCCCATCGTTTCCTCTAAAGGGGTGTCATAGTCGGGTCTGTGATGATAAAAAACATCCACATATGCTAACCCCATTCTTTGTAAACTCTGGTCTAAACTTGCTACTAAGAATTTTTTTGAGCCTAAATCTCCATAGGGGCCAGGCCACATTCCGTATCCTGCTTTCGTAGAAATAATAAGTTCATCACGATAAGAACTAAAATCTTTTTTCAGTATTTTTCCGAAGTTCTTCTCTGCGGATCCTGGTGGAGGACCGTAATTATTTGCTAAATCAAAATGTGTAATTCCGTGATCAAAAGCACATTTCAAAAGGTTTCTAGAATTCTTAAAATCAGCATCATT
>DPRC01000098.1:1094-1596 GCA_003537695.1 Polaribacter sp. | reverse complement strand
CCAGTTCTTCGATATTTCATTTGTTCATAGCGGTTATCAGCAGCTATATATTTTCTTTTTTTACTCATTTTTAAGATCGTAACGCTTCTTTTAAATAGGTAATTGGGTGTTTAGCAATGCGCTGCGTGCCATCAAAAATTTGATGTCTACAGCTAGTTCCCGCGGCCACAATTTCTATTTCTTTTGGAGTATTTCTTATTTTTGGGAACAGGGTGTCTTCCCCAACTTGCATGGAAATATCATAATGTTCTTTTTCGTATCCGAAAGATCCTGCCATGCCGCAGCACCCAGAGTTAATAATAGTTACTGAATAATTTTCTGGAAAATTTAAAGCTTGAAAACTCGCATACGTTCCAGACAGTGCTTTTTGATGACAATGACCATGAATTTTAAGTGTTTTCGCTTCTTTGGTGAAAAAAGATTTTTGAATGTTCCCATTCGCTATTTCTTTGGCGATAAACTCTTCAAAGGTAAATACATTTTGAGCGATTTTCTCTGCAGA
>DPRC01000098.1:0-687 GCA_003537695.1 Polaribacter sp. | reverse complement strand
GTTTCTTCTGTGATTATATCTTTAAATATTGCAACATTTAAATTACAAACCACTTTTGCTTCTTTTAAGAAGCCCTTAGAAATAAAACTTCTTCCAGACTCTTCATGTGCAACTATTTGTAAATTATACCCTAATTTTTCAAATAAATGAAAGGCGTCCTTACCAATCTCCACATCGTAAAAGTTGGTGAATTCATCACAAAATAAATACACCACTTTTGTATTTGTTGATTTCGGTTGCCTTTTGTACCATTTCTTCAAAGTTTTTGAAGCTAACTTTGGCACCTTTCTTTTTTGAGCAACGCCCATTGCTGCTTTAGCAAAGGGGGTACTTAGAATTGCATTTGTTAATGTCGGCGAAATACTTCCTAGCTTATTGTACTTTACATTGTTCGCAAACAAGCTATTTCTAAAAGAATATCCATTTGTTTCTTGATATTGATATAAAAACTCTGCTTTCATGGTAGCAATATCTACGTTACTTGGGCACTCTGAAGCGCATGCTTTGCAACTTAGGCAAAGATCAAATACCTCTTTAAGCTCTTTGGAGTCAAATTTATTAGAAGCCGTATTGTTGGTTAACACATCCCGTAACATATTCGCTCTTGCTCTTGTGGTGTCCTTTTCGTCTTTTGTTGCTCTGTAACTTGGACACATGGTGCCGCCAGCTTCTACCGGCTTTCTACAA
>DPRC01000028.1:17706-19605 GCA_003537695.1 Polaribacter sp. | reverse complement strand
TAGGAAAATCGAAGGTTGGTGCTATTTGTTTTTCTCCCTTGGCACAGGTAATGTTGACTGATAAATACCTTACGGGCTTGCCAAAAGATTCAAGAGCTGTAAAAGACAGTCCTTTTCTAAATACGAGCGATGTTTTAGAAATGCTTCCTAAAATTAAAGGTTTGAATGCGATCGCGAAAAGTAGAAATCAGACCTTAGCGCAAATGGCAATTTCTTGGGTTTTAAAAGATAAAAGAGTCACCTCTGTTTTAATTGGTGCCAGCAAAACAGCTCAAATAGTTGACAGTGTAAAGGCCATTGAAAAAACTAGTTTTCAAGCCGAAGAGCTCCGCTTAATTGATGAAATTTGTACATCTTAAGAGGTCCAGAATTCACGCTGCTTATTCAAAACTACTTCTTGGTTCAGATAGCGTTTTGCTTCGTCTGGGGATAATACTTTTAAGAATGAAGGATGCTGCTCAATGGCAAATTCAATTTTTGTAACAATGTCTGCAATACTTTCATTTTCATAATCTATTTCTAATGGTTTCTTGATAACCATTGATTGCAATACATTTCGCTTTTTTATTTGCAGCCCTTTTTTATCAAAAGAACGTCTAAATCCATCAATTACAATGGGAACTACAATTGGTTTACACGTTTTTATAATATGGGCAGTTCCTCTTCTTATCGGTTTAAAAGGCGTTGTTGTACCTTGTGGAAAAGTAATTACCCAACCATCTTTAATTGCTTTGGTGATGTTTGAAATATCAGAGTTTTTAACCTGTCTATTCACGTTTTCACCACCACTCCTCCAAGTTCTATCAATAGATACCGAGCCTGCATAGGCAAATAACTTGGGCAACAAACCAGATTTCATGGTTTCTCCAGCCGCCACAAAATATACATTTAATTTAGGGTGCCAGATGTAGCCAATATTTTTTATGGAATCATCCCTCCCACTTAAGGCCGCATTAAATACATGAAACATCGCAGCAACGTCGGCAAAGTACGTTTGATGATTGGATATGAATAATACATTCTGTTCTGGTAAATTTCTTAAAATTTCTGATCCTTCTATTCTTAGATTGTTGAATTTCCTGTACCTACCATGTGAAATCAATCCAAAGATTCGAATCATGATCTTTTTTAAAAATAAAATATGACCAAAAGGATTTCTTTTAAGTAAGGACATTAGTTGTTGCTGTTAGATTCTTGCGTTAGCGACAAATCTACAAAACAAATTATATAAATTAAGACTTTAAAAGTTCTTTAATTTCTGAAAGCATCATTGCAGTAGCACCCCAAACAACGTAACCATTTAACTTAAAGCATGGTACATCTTTATTTTTCATGTAGGATGTTGTCATATCTATTTTAGATAATGCCGTGTCGTTTAACAAATCTGCTACCAATACTTCAATTGTATTGGCCACTTCATAGTTCGTTAGAAAAGAAGGCGTCGCCGCCATACACCCAATATAAGGGGTGGCTAAAAAATTACTTGGAGGAATATACACAGGGGTTAACTCCCGAATTACTTCAACGGATTTGGCAGTTATCCCAATTTCTTCAAAAGTTTCTCTTAAGGCAGTTTCCTGCAAAGAGGCATCTTCTTTGTTAATTTTACCTCCAGGAAAACTTATTTGTGCCGAATGGGTGCCTTTATAGCTTGCGCGCTTCGTTAAAACAAAAACAGTTTCATCAGTTGAATTTGGATAAAATAAGGCGAGTACCGCTGCTTTTTTAGGTGCACTCGCAGCTATTTTAGCGCTGTCATATTGTAACCGAAGGGCAGGCGCTAATTTAAACTGCTCCTCTAACCCCCCCAATTTTCGAGTCTTCAGCAGTGCTATTTTATCTTTAAATGCTTTAAATTTCAATCGTGCCGTAGGTTATTATTATTTATGAGCATACTTT
>DPRC01000028.1:15847-17319 GCA_003537695.1 Polaribacter sp. | reverse complement strand
ATTTCTTTCGAAGCATGCATTCAACAATACTTCTTTACAACTTTTCGCCTTCTGCTATGCTGCATACATTTTATAGGGTATGGTGAAGCATCACCGTAAAAACTAATCCTTCGTTTTGAATAAAAAACCAAAACCTAATCTACTTAGGAATTTTTTTTCAAACGCCCAGAAAAATTTAAACTGTCCAAAAAACCACCCTACAATTGGCAATGTAAGTTGATAAATAGGAAAAATTAATAAAATTCTTAAAGGCCAATAAATAAATCCTGATATTGTTTCGGGGTGCAAACCTAAAAAAGAAGTAACAGGCTTTGCAACCCAAGCTGCAAAAGATCCGTTGATAGCGAACACTATAAAAATTGCGAGTACTGCCCAATTATTATCAATGTCCCAACGTTGTTTTAATTTTTCCATAAAAATTTTAAGCTTCTTTTTTTGATTTTCTCAACATGAGCCAAACCCCAATTAATACTAATGGAATACTTAATACTTGCCCAGTATTTAACGGACTAAACAACCATTCTTCGCCCCTTTTTTGTATCTGTGGTTCTTTTAAAAACTCAATTACAAAACGCATCGACCACAAAACTAGCATAAACAATCCAAAAAGAAAACCAATTTGTTGTTTTTTAGTTGTCTTCCAGTATAAATACCACATAATTAAAAACAATGCTAAATAACTAAAAGCTTCGTATAACTGTGTAGGATGCCTCGCAGTAGTTTCTCCTGCAGCTTTAAAAATTACACCAAAATTAGAACCAGTTTCTTTTCCGTAAATCTCTGAATTGAAAAAATTACCAAACCGTATAAAAAATCCGGCCAAAGCCACCATAATAGCTAGCCTATCTAAAATAAAAAGCCACGGCTTTTGTAAATGTTTTTTTGCATAAAAATACATTGCAATCGGAATACCAATGGCTGCACCATGACTTGCAAAACCAGTAAAACCAGTAAACTTCCAACCTTCAATAAATCCAAATAGAAAATTAGTACTACTTTCTTTTATGGGTAAAAAGATCTCTAGCAGATGGTGCTGGTAATAATCCCAGCTATAAAAGAATACATCTCCCAAGCGCATTCCAATCAACATAGAAAGAAATACATACATGAATAAAGGATCGATTTTCTCTAATGGAATTTGGTCTTGCGTAAATATTTTCTTCATAAAATGCAGTCCCAGTAAAAAAGCGGTAACAAACATTAAACTATACCAACGAATAACAAAAAAACCTAAATCAATTCCTATCGAAGGATTCCACTCTATTGCTAAAAAACTCATATTATACTTTATATTTAAACGAATATTATTTCTAATTTATTTATTTTGACATCAAATTGACACCAAGGATTTTTAATTTAGTCTACCACCTTTAGTGTTGCACTCATTTTCTCTGTTATGGCACTGGATCATAGCCGCTTCCTCCCCACGGATGGCACTTTGCAATTCTTTTCAAAGCCAACCAGCCTCCTGA
>DPRC01000028.1:14776-15439 GCA_003537695.1 Polaribacter sp. | reverse complement strand
GGTGAAATTGCTAACTGGTAAAACCGCACCAATAAAATAAAAGGATATGCTATTATTTTTTTCAATTTATTGTATTGAAAAAGTAGTTCCCTCTTTTCCATCCTTTAATTGAATTCCTAATTCAATTAACTCGTCTCTAATTTGATCAGACAAGCCCCAATCTTTATTTTCTCTTGCTTCTTTTCTTAATTTAATTAATAACTCTACTACTCCATTTATTTTCCCCGAATCACTTTGTAAAACTTCATTCGTAAGCCCCAAAATATCAAAGACAAAAGTATTTAGTGTTTCCTTTAAAGTTTCTAAATCTTGGACGGTTATGCTTGCTTTTTGTTCTTTTATTAGATTGATCGCTTTTACTGCCTCAAATAAGTGGGAGATTAACACAGGTGTGTTGAAATCATCATTCATGGCAGCATAACAATGGGTTCTCCATTTTTGCACATTGAAAGAAGAAGTTGAAGCTACTGGTATCTTTTCTAAAAGACTCACCGCTTCCATTAACTTCGAATGTCCTTTTTCTGAAGCTTCTAAGGCTGTACCTGAAAAATCTAAAATACTTCTATAATTTGCTTGTAAATTAAAAAAGCGCACGACGCTTGCCGAAAATGCTTTCGGTAAAATGGTATTCTTTCCCGACAGTATTTCATTGGGTAAAATAAA
>DPRC01000028.1:8646-14358 GCA_003537695.1 Polaribacter sp. | reverse complement strand
CTGCAAGTTTTAGATTGTGCAATTTCACATTCGTGATGTGGAAATTTTAAATCCATTCCACCTCCGTGAATGTCAAATTGTTCTCCCAAATATTTTGTACTCATTACAGAGCACTCCAAATGCCAGCCAGGAAAACCTTCACTCCAGGGAGAGGGCCATCGCATAATATGCTTTTCTTCTGCTCGCTTCCAAAGGGCAAAATCTTGCGGATTTTTTTTATCTGACTGTCCGTCTAATGTTCTTGTATTGTGAATTAAGTCTTCTACCTTCCTGCCAGAAAGAATGCCATAATGTTCCTTCTTATTGTATGCTAACACATCAAAATATACAGAGCCATTTACTTCATACGCAAACCCCTTTTTTAGAATGTCTTTGATCATTTCTATTTGCTCTACAATATGACCTGTTGCCGTAGGCTCTATACTCGGAGGTAAAAAATTATAATTTTTAAGGACATTGTGAAAGTCTACCGTATAGCGTTGCACAACCTCCATGGGTTCTATTTTTTCAATACGTGCTTTTTTAGCAATTCTGTCTTCCCCCTCATCAGCGTCATTTTCTAAATGACCTGCATCCGTAATATTCCGCACATAGCGCACTTTATAGCCCAAGTGCAATAGATATCTATATACAATATCAAAAAACATAAAAGTGCGCACATTGCCTAAATGTGCATTGCTATAAACGGTAGGTCCACAAACATACATGCCTACGTATCCTACTGTTATGGGTTTAAAGTCCTCTTTCTTTTTAGAGAGAGAATTGTATACTTTTAATTGATTTTCTTTGTACCGTTCCATTAAAAAAGTGCCTAATTACAGGGCATAAAGATAGGCACTTTATTGAGAATAGAGAAATGGAATTTATGAGAAGTTTTATAAAAAAAGAAAACAGATTCCACCAATTCATATGCTTGTTATTTTCATAATTAGATTCTTGGTTTTTACAACCTTACAGCCTGTTAGCAAGCATTCTAAATGAAGTAAAAGCGGTCACTTTTTATTTAAAATGGGACTCTGTGTTTCTATAAAAGTGTGATTCCGTTTTTAGGCACTGAATTTTTAATTAATTATCTTTAAATTTACATATTAATTTTCACCATGGATAAAAAACCATCTGCATTGCACGAGAGAGCAGGCGTTTCACAGCAAGAAACGACGAGTGCTGCCGCTGCAGAAAAAATAAAACTGAGTCGTGTAAAACAAAATTCAGTCACTGATTTTGTAACCGGTATATTAGCTGGAAATATTACCTTATTAAGCAAGGCAATTACCTTGGTAGAAAGCACAAACACAAAGCACCAGCAAAAAGCAAATGAAATTTTAGACCTTTGTTTGCCCTACGCTAGCAATTCTGTACGCATCGGGATTACGGGGGTTCCTGGCGTTGGAAAAAGCACTTTTATTGAAACTTTTGGAAAATATTTAACAGCCAAAGGAAAAAAAATAGCGGTGTTGGCTGTAGATCCTAGTAGCTCCGTAAATAAAGGCTCTATTCTTGGTGATAAAACAAGAATGGAAAGGTTGGTAACAGACACGAATGCATTTATCAGGCCCTCTCCATCTGGCAGTTCTTTAGGAGGTGTAGCACAAAAAACAAGAGAAAGTATCATTCTATGTGAAGCGGCAGGTTTTGATACTGTTATCATCGAAACTGTGGGCGTTGGACAATCAGAAACGGCAGTGCACTCGATGGTTGATTTTTTTTTATTGCTAAAATTATCGGGTGCTGGTGACGAATTGCAGGGAATAAAACGCGGAATCATAGAAATGGCGGATGCCATTGTAATCAATAAGGCAGACGGAGAAAACATACAAAACGCAAAAATAGCAAAGGTAGCTTTCAACCGAGCCCTGCATTTGTACCCATTAAAAGAGAGTAAATGGCAACCAAAAGTACTTACTGCCAGTGCACTTCACAATTCTGGAATACAAAAAATTGATAGGATGATTTCAGAGTATTTAGTTTTAACGAAAGCTAACTTGTATTTTGAAGGCAAAAGGAATGCACAAAATAAATTTTGGCTCTTGGCAACAATTGACCAGCAATTAAAAGATAATTTTTATAAAAAAAATAAAATTAAAAAGGCATTGCAAGAAGAAATTGATAATTTAGAGTCGGGTAAAACGACTCCTTTTAATGCTGCCAAAAGACTGTTGAAAATGTAAATACCGTTATTTTGTTCTTCTTCTCTTTTAAAATTTAGTAAAACAAGTAATTATGTGTAGTATTGTAACCACAAACAAACAAAATTTTGAGTGATTCCGTAAGCAAACCTTCTTGGCAAGAGCGCCTTCATGAAATTATCTATGAAGCCGACACTAAAAAAGGTAAAATATTTGATGTTGTTTTACTTGTAGCTATTCTAGCCAGTGTAATGCTCGTGATGCTGGAAAGTATCGATAGCTTTGATTTAAAATACCATGCTGCATTAAATATTGGTGAATGGATAATCACCATTCTATTTACAATAGAATACACACTGCGCATCGTCTCTATAAAGAAGCCTTTTAAATATATTTTTAGTTTTTACGGGGTTATCGATTTCCTATCTACAATTCCAATGTACCTGTCCTTAATTTTCATAGGTTCCCAAGGCTTGGTGGCGTTAAGAGCACTGCGACTGTTGCGCGTTTTTAGGATTCTAAAATTAGCAAGATATATTGGTGCCTCAAACAAACTACTCTTTGCCTTGCGATCAAGCAGTGCTAAAATTGCTGTCTTTCTACTTTTTGTTTTAATTATTTGCATCATTTTAGGAACAGTAATGTATATGATTGAAGGCGCAGAAAATGGTTTTACAAACATCCCAAAAAGTATTTATTGGGCAATTGTGACCCTTACCACTGTGGGGTTTGGCGACATTGCACCACAGACACCTTTGGGCCAACTAATTGCAAGTGCAATCATGATTTTAGGCTATTCAATCATCGCAATTCCTACGGGTATTGTGAGTGCCGAAATGACAAAAAAAGACACCAATATTGATACAAATACACAGTCTTGTCCAATGTGTTTAAAAGAAAAACATGTAGAAAAGGCTATTTTTTGCTATCATTGTGGAAGTACACTAAACTAAATGGATATTCTTAAAAACACTTTAATTACCATCGTTGGTCCCACAGCTATTGGAAAAACAGCTTTGAGTATTCAGCTTGCAAAAGCATTTAACGCAAGTATTATTTCGTGCGACTCCAGACAATTTTTTAAGGAAATGACCATCGGAACAGCCGTTCCTAATGCAGAAGAACTGTCGGCAGCTCAGCACTATTTTATACAAAATAGAAGTGTTTTTGAAGCCTATAATGTTGGCGAGTTTGAGAGAGATGCTTTGAAAAAGCTAGCAATCCTTTTTAAAGAAAACTCCGTTCAAATAATGGTTGGTGGTAGTGGTTTGTATGTAGACGCCGTTCTAAAAGGTTTGGATGATTTTCCTGAAGTTGATGCTAAAATACGCGAAGAGTTGACGCTGCGGTTAAAGAAAGAAGGAATTAAACCACTTCAGCAACAATTAAAAGAACTAGACATCGAAACCTTCCAGACAATCGCTTTAGAGAACCCACATCGCGTAATGCGCGCTTTAGAAATTTGTATTGGCACAGGAATCCCCTATGCGGTCTTTAAAAACAAGCCTAAAAAACCTAGAAATTTTCAAACGATAAACATCGGGTTAAATGCCGATAGAGATATTATCTATCAAAGAATTAATCAACGCGTAGATGAGATGATGGAAAAGGGTTTGTTAGAAGAAGCCAAAGGACTGTTTCCAAATAAGGAACTAAATGCATTGCAAACGGTAGGATATAGAGAACTCTTTTCTTTTTTTGAGGGAAACAGCACAAAAGAATTTGCCATTTCTGAAATTAAAAAAAATAGCAGACGTTTTGCAAAAAGACAGCTCACTTGGTTTAAAAGAGATTCGGCTACACTTTGGTTTGATTATTTAACAGCGCCTTCTCAAATTATTTCTAAAATTTCCGAAAAAATTAACGCATTTAAAAACTAACAAATTTTTCTAATTCACTCCCTTTTTATATCCTTACCATTCTAAAATAAAAACCATGAAACTAAAAATAGTAGCAGCACTCCTAATCTTTGCATCTTCATTCTCAAAAGCCCAAAATAAAGTGGGCACTATCGATAGTGAATACATCGTTAGTTTAATGCCTGAATCAAAAATTGCGATACAAAGCACACAAGAATATAAACTAAAATTAGATTCGTCATTTACTGTGAAAGTAGCTGATTTTAGAATTCGCGTTGAAAAGTATTCAAAACGAGAAAAAGAGATGGGTGTTTTAGAGAAAAAAACGATTCAGAAGGAATTGACAAACCTAGAGCAGGATCTTAATAAATATCAAAAAAATGCAAGCATGTTACTGGGATTAAAAAGAGATGAATTAATGCGTCCTTCCTATATAAAGTTAAGCGATATGATTGCGATCGTTTCTAAAGAAAATGGCTACACACAAGTGCTAATAACAACGGGAAATCAATTTGCTTACTTGGATGCCAATTTTGATATTACGGAACTCGTAATTGAGAAATTAGGAATTGTAATTCCAAAACCTACCAAATAAACTACGTTAAAGTCAAAAGAAACCCTTCTATTTTTACAATAGAAGGGTTTCTTATAATTATACCAGTTTAAATTACTCGTACGCTTTCATCTCTTCGTCATAAAATACGCCAGCTTTGTCCATTAAATCGGCCAATTCTGAAGCAATATCTTCTTCGTTTTCACCTGTTAAATCTTCAAACCATTCAATTTCATCGTCTTTTAGATTGATCATAAAACGAGGAAATTCTGTATGCAATACAAAAATATCTTCTGTAGAAGCACTGTTATCAGCTAATAAAAATTTTGGTAAGTTCATTTTAAGTATCTTATTTGTATCTGTGCTTATTTTCGATAACTTGGAAAAAGCATTGTTAATTATGTGTGTACTGTTTTAATCTTATTTTAGTGACTTTTACTGATGCATCAGCTTTGTTTTTCCTTAATAAGTTTTAAAGTTAAGGTATTAAATCTAATAAATAATAAAATAGCTGCCGTTGACAAGCCCGCTAACAAACCAAGCCAAATACCAAAACTACCATACATTTCCTCTTTTCCATAATAATAGGAAACAGGAAAGCCAACAACCCAATAGGAGATAAATGTTAATATGGTGGGCACTTTTACATCTTGCAATCCGCGTAAAGCGCCTAAAAACACTATTTGAATACTGTCTGAAATTTGAAAAAATGCTGCAGCTAGCAGAAGTTTTGCAGCAATAGAAATCACTTCCATATTGTCTGCATAGTTTACTGTGTCTTTTAAATCTACATACATGTTCGGCAGGCTTTTATGAAAAACAAAGAACAATAAAGCAAAAAAAGTAGCCAGTAAAATACCTAGTAGAAATATTGAAAAGGCAATTCTTCGCAGCTCTTTATAATTTTGCAATCCTTTTTGATTTCCAACTCTAATTGTAGCCGCCACGCTTAACCCCATCGCTACCATAAAGGTCATAGAAGAAAGGTTTAACGCAATTTGATTTGCTGCTTGTGGATTTTTACCCAACAAACCACTCAACCATATAGCAGCCGTGAATATGGCGACCTCAAAAAACATTTGCATGGCTGTTAAAGAACCTAGGTTTATAATTTTCCTCATTTTCGGAAGGTCTAGAATAAAGAATTTAATGTTTTTCACAACCTGTGCTGATC
>DPRC01000028.1:6364-8241 GCA_003537695.1 Polaribacter sp. | reverse complement strand
GCACCTACAATACCAAACTCAGGAAAACCAAACTTTCCAAAAATTAGTATATAATTTAAAATCACGTTTATAATATTTGCTAATAAAGTAGCATACATTGGATATTTAGTCATAGACATCCCGTCGCTGCATTGCTTTATCGCTTCAAAAATAACCAAGGGAATTAAGGAAAATGCTACTAATTTTAAATACGGAATTGCCAAAACAACAACTTCGGTAGGCTGTTTCATAAAATACATAAGCGGATGAGAAAAATAAACGCCAATGAACAATATGATCCCTAAGCTACTGCACAAAAACAGACCGCTTTTATAGGTAGCTCTTGCCTGTGCTAAATTTTCGGATGCATCTGCTTCTGCAATTAAGGAAGTGATCGCGGTTGAAAAGCCAATACCAATGGACATGGCGATGAACATAAAACTATTCCCCAAAGAAACAGCTGCCAATTCTGCCGTTCCTAATTGACCGACCATAATATTATCAACAAAACTCACAAATGTATGTCCTAACATTCCCAACATAACGGGTGCTGCTAGTTTCCAATTGTATTTAAATTCTGATGTATACCGCGTAATATTCAATTTAAAATCCTTTTTTTTTGTTTGCGAAGGTAGGTAATAAAGTGATAATTATATGTTTGAAGTTCTCCCTTTTTCATTTAACTTTATGAATAAAAATAATTACTTTTGAGAAATAAAAAAAACAATAGACCATGGCAAATATAACTTTAAAAGGAAATGCAATACATACAATAGGTTCTTTACCAGAAATAGGCACAAAGGCAGCTAATTTCACGCTAAAAACGGTAAGTCTTGAGACAAAATCTCTGACTGACTTTTTAGGGAAAAAGATAATTTTAAATATTTTTCCTTCAATAGATACAGGAACATGTGCTGCATCTGTAAGAGAATTTAATAAGCGTGCTGCACAATTAGAGAATACCGTTGTTTTATGCGTCTCTAAGGACTTACCTTTTGCGCAAGCCCGTTTTTGTGGTGCAGAGGGAATCGCAAACGTTGAAATGCTTTCTGACTTTACGACTGGAAATTTTGGAAAAACATATGAGTTAGATATTACAGATGGACCCCTCGCCTATTTGCATTCAAGAGCCGTAATAATTATAGATGAAAAGGGAACAATCGCATATGCCGAGCAAGTTTCTGAAATTGCTGATGAACCAAACTATGAAGCAGCATTAAAAGTGATCTAGTGGTATGAAAAACGTAGAGGATAGTTTTGTAAGAGGAAGAATACGCAGTTTAAAGTTTGCTTTTAAAGGTGCTTGGCTACTTTTAACTACAGAGGACAGTATTAAGGCACAAGTTATTATGGCAATTGTGATTACTATTTTAGGTTGTTTTTTTAACATCTCTAATATAGAATGGATGCTCCAATTTATAGTTATAGGAATGGTTTTAGTGGCGGAATCATTAAATACCGCTGTGGAAAAAATTGCAGATTTTGTGCATCCTGATTATCATGAGAAAATAGGTTTTATAAAAGACATCGCCGCTGGAGCTCCAACATTTGCTGGAATTACCTCTTTAATTGTTGCTGGATTCATCTATTTTCCAAAAATCAATTTACTATTTTAGCCACTAATTAGGATACTTAACACAATACATAGCAATGGCTAAAAGAGAGACAAGCAAAAAAACAATAGCTGAAACAACAGAGAAAAAACCAAGTGTTTTTGCTTTTTTTAAATCAAAACAAGCACAGACAATTTTCGGGGTCTTTTTAATGTCGTTTTCTGTTTTCCTATGCATTGCTTTTCTTTCGTTCTTTTTTAAAGGCCAAGAAGACCAAAGTACAATACATCACCTTACAAATAGAGCTGTAAAAAGTAATAACCTGTTGGGTAAATTTGGCGCTAA
>DPRC01000028.1:345-5970 GCA_003537695.1 Polaribacter sp. | reverse complement strand
TTCAACTTTTTTTAAGTGGATTGTATATTTTATTCAAAAAAAAGTTATCAAAAATTATTATTTCTTGGAACTACGGTTTAATTGCGATGGTTTTAGTTTCGGTAACCCTTGGGTTTTTGCCTAAAAAATATGCCCTTCTTTCTGGCGTTATCGGATTTGAAATAAATGACTATTTAATTGATTTTATTGGAAAAACAGGACTCACAATAGTGCTTGTTTTCTTCTTTTTAGCTTATATCATAGTGCGTTATAAAGTTACTTTTGATTTGTTAATTAATTCGATAAAAGAGAAAAGAGCCGCTGCAGAAAAGAAAAACACCGAATCAATAGCTCAAAACTCTGCGTTAAATACAAACGAAGAAGTTTCAGAATCCATTGCTTTGTCTTCTGATAAAAAAGGGAAATCTGAATTTGAGAAATCTGTAATCGATTTAAAACCTACGATCTCTAAGCACTCTGATGTCAGTACAAGTAACAAAGAGATCCCGCTTGTCGTTGAAGAAAAAAACACGAAGGACAGCGCTAAAGAAACAATTATTGAAGAGGAAAAGAAAGTAGAAATTAATATTGAAGAGATTGCGGAAGAAAAAAGTGTTGTTGAAAACCTATCCGATAAATTAGTAAAAGACTTTGGCGAATTTGATCCTACTTTAGAGTTGGCGAATTTTAAATTTCCCACGTTTAATTTATTAAAGCAATACAATGAGACTATTTCTATAGATCCAGAAGAGTTAGAAGCCAACAAAGACAAAATTGTTGAAACTTTAAAAAATTATAAAATTGGTATCGCTGAAATCAAAGCCACTGTTGGACCTACAATTACCTTATATGAAATAGTCCCAGAAGCAGGAATTAGAATTTCTAAAATTAAAAATTTAGAAGATGATATTGCACTGTCCTTATCAGCATTAGGCATTCGAATTATTGCGCCGATCCCAGGAAAGGGAACCATTGGTATTGAAGTGCCTAATAAAAAATCTACAGTGGTTTCTATGCATTCTGTTATTTCTTCAAAGAAATTTCAAGAATCCTCAATGGAACTTCCAATTGCGTTAGGAAAAACAATTTCTAATGAAACCTTTGTAGTAGACTTGGCAAAAATGCCACATTTATTAATGGCAGGTGCTACAGGTCAGGGTAAGTCTGTTGGTTTGAATGCTGTTTTAACCTCACTGCTCTATAAAAAACATCCGGCCGAAGTGAAGTTCGTTTTGGTAGATCCTAAAAAGGTAGAACTGACTCTTTTTAATAAAATTGAACGCCACTACCTAGCAAAATTACCAGACGTAGAAGAGGCCATTATTACAGATACCACTAAAGTTGTGCATACTTTAAATTCCCTATGTATAGAGATGGACAATCGCTATGATTTGTTAAAAACAGCGATGGTTCGAAACATAAAGGAATACAATACAAAATTTAAAGCACGAAAATTAAATCCCAATGATGGGCACCAGTTTTTACCGTATATCATACTTGTAATTGATGAATTTGCAGATTTAATTATGACTGCTGGTAAAGAAGTAGAAACTCCCATTGCTCGTTTAGCACAGCTTGCTAGAGCTATTGGTATTCACTTAATTGTAGCAACTCAGAGGCCTTCGGTAAACGTAATTACAGGTATTATTAAGGCAAATTTCCCAGCTAGAATCGCATTCCGAGTAACCTCAAAAATAGATTCTAGAACCATCTTAGATGCCGGTGGCGCCGATCAATTAATAGGTAGAGGCGATTTATTATATACGGCAGGTAACGAAATAAACAGGATTCAATGTGCATTTGTTGATACGCCTGAAGTGGAAAAAATAACGGACTTTATTGGTTCTCAAAAAGCATATGCAGAGGCCTATCTATTGCCTGAATATGTAGACGATGAAAGTGGAACCAGTATGGACATCGATATTGAAGATCGCGATAAATTATTTAGAGAAGCCGCAGAAATTATAGTGACAGCGCAACAGGGATCTGCCTCTCTTTTGCAGCGAAAATTAAAGTTAGGGTACAACAGGGCGGGTCGTTTAATTGATCAGTTAGAAGCTGCAGGTATTGTAGGCGGTTTTGAAGGCAGTAAAGCCAGACAGGTTTTAGTGCAAGACTTTGTTGCTTTAGACCAGTTATTGGAAAATGAAAAAGACAAGTAAACACTTGTTCACAAAAGTAAAACAGTCGTATATTATGAAAAAAATAATAAGCTTATTTTTAAGTCTTTTTTTAACATCAATTGTAGTTTCCCAGAATGACAATAGCGCGCATTCCTTATTGGATGCCGTATCCGAGAAAATGGGTGCTTATAAAAATATGTTTATCGGTTTTAGTCAAACATTAAGTAATGAAGAGGCAGGAATAAAAGAAGATGATGAACTTCCAATAAAAGGTACGATTCATTTACAAAATCAAAAATATCGCTTAAATTATTTAGGAAACCAGTTCTTATTTGACGGAAATAAATTATTTGTGATTAATCATGATGAAAAGGAAATTTCTATCTCTGACAATGATTTGAGCGGGGATGACGGATTTATTTATCCTTCTAAATTATTAACTTTTTACAAGGAAGGATATACTTTAAAAATGGGTGCAATCGAAAAAACCCAAGGAAGAAAAATTCAATTTGTAACACTAAATCCAATAGATAGTACCTCCGAAATCGTGAAAGTAGAACTTGGAATAGACCTCGATAGTTATCACATTTTTAAGCTAATTCAAACAGGTGCCAACACTTCAAAAACAACCTTTACAATTACTCAATTTAAAAAGAACAGGGATTTAACTGAAGATTTCTTCACTTTTGACGAAGCTGGATTTGTAAATAAAAACTACATTATTGACTAAGCGTGTCAATTAACAATAAATTAGTAGCATACGTATATTTAAGAAACTATTTTTGCAACCATGAAAATTTTAGATAAATATATCTTAAAAACGTTTCTAGCTCCATTCTTGGCTACCTTTTTAATTGTCTTATTTGTATTGGTAATGCAATTACTTTGGCAGACTTTTGAAAATATAGCAGGCAAAGGAATTAGCTTTTCCTTTATTCTAAAGTTTTTATATTATACCTCTCTAAGTATTGTGCCTCAGGCATTGCCTATTGCGGTGTTACTCTCCTCAATAATGGCTTTGGGAAGTCTCGGAGAAAACTATGAGTTTGCTGCTGCAAAGTCAGCCGGAATCTCTCTGCAACGGTTGGTGCGACCGCTCGTTTTTTTAACGCTGCTCTTAAGCGGAATTAATTTTTTATTTTTAAATAATATCTTTCCGTATGCGATTTTAAAGCAACAGAATTTATATTATAATATCAAAAAGAAAAAGCCAGCTNNTACCTTTTTAATTGTCTTATTTGTTTTGGTAATGCAATTACTTTGGCAGACTTTTGAAAATATAGCAGGCAAAGGAATTAGCTTTTCCTTTATTCTAAAGTTTTTATATTATACCTCTCTCAGTATTGTGCCTCAGGCATTGCCTATTGCGGTGTTACTCTCCTCAATAATGGCTTTGGGAAGTCTTGGGGAAAACTATGAGTTTGCTGCTGCAAAGTCAGCCGGAATCTCGCTGCAACGGTTGGTACGTCCTCTTGTTTTTTTAACGCTGCTCTTAAGCGGAATTAATTTTTTATTTTTAAATAATATCTTTCCGTATGCGATTTTAAAGCAACAGAATTTATATTACAATATCAAAAAGAAAAAGCCAGCTCTGGCCCTAATTCCAGGAAGTTTCAATAGTGAAATACCCAAATATCAAATTAAGTTTGATGAAAAATATGGAGAAGAAAAGAATCTATTAAAAAACGTTTTAATTTATGATTTGAGCTCTAGAAAAGGAAATCAAAAGATAATTACTGCAAACCGCGGGAAAATTATCTCCGAAGAAGGTAGTCGGTATATGACATTCATCCTCTATGATGGCTATTACTACGTGGAT
The DNA here is from genome assembly GCA_003537695.1 of Polaribacter sp. Taxonomy (GTDB): domain Bacteria; phylum Bacteroidota; class Bacteroidia; order Flavobacteriales; family Flavobacteriaceae; genus Polaribacter. Next base: position 2,049 of record DPRC01000028.1, on the reverse strand, counting down.
TATACGAAAACAACACGTTCTTTTTCAAAGAAAAAAAGCATGCCTGCATCACAAGCAACATTTAAAGAATATGAATTTAATATTGATATTTCAGATCTTGTTGGTGACGGAGCATTGGACGAAGAGCGGTTCACAAACAGTTACAAGATGCTTAAATTGGAGCAATTAAACGATACAATTCCAATTTTAAAAACTGCATACATCGATTTAATGGCGTCCCGAGCTAAAAGTATTTCGTCTATCACCAACTCCAAAGAATTGCATCCGTATCCAGATTCGCTGCGCATCGCCGACCTTGACGCAACCAGTATTCTTTCCAATTTTGATTTAAAAGACAAAATAGGAATTCTAAACGGTGNNATTACTGCAAACCGCGGGAAAATTCTCTCCGAAGAAGGTAGTCGGTATATGACATTCATCCTCTATGATGGCTATTACTACGTGGATTATACGAAAACAACACGGTCTTTTTCAAAGCAAAAAAACATGCCTGCATCACAAGCAACATTTAAAGAATATGAATTTAATATTGATATTTCTGATCTTGTTGGTGACGGAGCATTGGACGAAGAGCGGTTCACAAATAGTTATAAGATGCTTAAATTGGAACAATTAAACGATACAATTCCAATTTTAAAAACTTCATATATCGATTTAATGGCGTCCCGAGCTAAAGGTATTTCGGCTATAACTAACTCTAAAGATTTGCATCCGTATTCAGATTCGTTGCAGATTGCCGACCTTGATGCAACTAGTATTCTTTCCAATTTTGATTTAAAAAACAAAATAGGAATTCTAAACGGTGCCAAAACAAAAATGAATAGTGCGCTCACCAGTGTTAAAAATAATTTGAAAAGTATCAAGTGGAAGCGCAAAACGCTAAACTTTTTTGATTCTGAATATTATGGAAGAATTGCCTTATCTTTTTCCTGTCTCATATTGTTTTTTATTGGTGCTCCATTAGGATCTATTATCAGGAAAGGTGGTTTTGGGCTGCCAATGATATTAGCAATTGCTATTTATGTTACCTATTTTTTCGGAAATACAATGGGGAAAAATTTAGCTGAAGAAAGCTCTATATCTGCACTGCTAGGTTCCTGGATTTCTGCGATGGTCATGATCCCATTTGGAATTTTCTTAACCCGAAGAGCTACAAAAGATAAGGGATTGTTCAATATTGATACAATTATACTTCCTATTAAAAATTTATTTATAAAATTTAAGTCTAAAAATGACCACTAAAAATATGACCGCTTTATCTACTAATAATAAAACACAACTTAATGATATTGCAGCAGCAATTGAAGATGTAAGAAATGGAAAAATAATCATTGTTGTGGATGATGAAAACAGGGAAAATGAAGGTGACTTTCTTGCGGCTGCCGAAAAGGCAACTCCAGAAATGATCAATTTTATGGCAACTCACGGCCGTGGATTAATTTGTGCGCCATTGACAGAGGGGCGCTGTGCGGAACTGGAATTAAATATGATGGTAAACAATAATACCGACCCAATGGAGACGGGATTTACAGTGTCTGTTGACCTGCGTGGTAAAGGAGTTACTACAGGTATCTCAGCTTCAGACAGAGCCCTCACCATTAAGGCACTAATTGATAAAACAACGAAACCATTTGATTTGGCGCGTCCTGGACATATCTTTCCATTGAGAGCTAAAGAAGGAGGCGTATTAAGAAGAACTGGACA
>DPRC01000028.1:0-294 GCA_003537695.1 Polaribacter sp. | reverse complement strand
TCACGGCCGTGGATTAATTTGTGCGCCATTGACAGAGCGGCGCTGTGCGGAACTGGAATTACATATGATGGTAAATAATAATACCGACCCAATGGAGACAGGATTTACAGTTTCTGTAGACCTGCGCGGTAAAGGAGTTACTACGGGTATCTCAGCCTCAGACAGAGCCCTCACCATAAAAGCACTAATTGATAAAACCACGAAGCCATTTGATTTGGCGCGACCAGGACATATCTTCCCCTTGAGAGCAAAAGAAGGAGGCGTATTGAGAAGAACTGGACATACAGAGGCCGC
>DPRC01000085.1:4554-4718 GCA_003537695.1 Polaribacter sp. | reverse complement strand
AAAGTTAAAGACGGTGTTACGTATGATGCTTTTACAGATCCCGAGATGCGTTACAGACAACGGTATGCAGACTTAGTGGTAAATCCACATGTAAAAGAGGTTTTTATAAAAAGAACAAAACTATTCAATGCAATGCGTTCTTTCTTTAATGATGCTGGTTATTT
>DPRC01000085.1:2838-4221 GCA_003537695.1 Polaribacter sp. | reverse complement strand
GAAGTTGAAACGCCCGTATTACAGCCCATTCCTGGAGGCGCAGCGGCAAGACCGTTTATCACGCATCACAATTCCTTAGACATTCCTTTGTATATGAGAATTGCCAATGAATTGTATCTGAAAAGACTTATTGTTGGGGGATTTGATGGCGTTTATGAATTTTCTAAAAACTTCAGAAATGAAGGAATGGACAGAACGCACAATCCGGAATTTACAGCAATGGAAATCTATGTTTCTTACAAAGATTACAATTGGATGATGGATTTCACAGAGCAACTACTAGAGCACTGTGCAATTGCAGTAAATGGCACTTCTGAAGCTACCTTTGGAGCACATAAAATTGACTTTAAGGCGCCATATGCAAGAATAACGATGGCAGATTCTATAAAGCATTTTACAGGTTTTGATATTACTGGAAAAACAGAAGATGAAATCAGAGCAGCAGCCACCGCAATGAACATCGAAGTGAATGCAACGATGGGGAAAGGGAAATTAATTGATGAAATTTTTGGAGAAAAATGTGAAGGGAATTATATTCAGCCAACGTTCATTACGGACTACCCGAAAGAAATGTCGCCACTTTGCAAAGAGCACAGAGAAAATCCTGAATTGACAGAGCGTTTTGAATTAATGGTTTGTGGTAAAGAAATTGCGAACGCATACTCTGAACTCAACGATCCCATTGACCAACGAGAACGTTTTGAACAGCAATTAAAATTAGCTCAAAAAGGAGACGATGAAGCTACCGAATTTATAGATGAAGACTTTTTACGAGCATTGGAATACGGCATGCCACCAACCTCAGGAATGGGGATTGGAATGGACCGCCTGATTATGTTTTTAACGAATAATCAATCGATACAAGAAGTGTTGTTTTTTCCTCAAATGCGTCCTGAAAAAAAGACGAATACTATTGAGTTAAATACCGAAGAAAAGACAATACTCGCTCTAATTGTAAAAGCAGAAAAAATTGAGCTCAATGAATTAAAAGCATTAGCTAATTTATCCAATAAGAAATGGGATAAAACGATCAAAGGATTGACAAAAAAAGAGGCTGCTAAAGTTTCTAAAACTGATGAAGGCTTGTTTGTAGAGGCTTTATAAAAAGCTTAAATTTTACAATTTGTTTGAAATAAATTAAATAACAAAAGGAGTTACAGCAATGTAATTCCTTTTCTTTTGCCTCAAGCAATGTATTGTTAATTAAATAAAAATGAATACGTTTGTAACCCAAAAGAAAAGCGCCTAGCCATGGAGAATTATAAAAAAATCATAGCCGACGTTTACAAGGATGTGAAAAATGTTCAGGACCTGGGACAAACAGCTCGTTTTATTCCAGAACTCGCATTTGTAGGAACGGATAATTTTGGTGTTCACATCACC
>DPRC01000085.1:1767-2721 GCA_003537695.1 Polaribacter sp. | reverse complement strand
AATGTAATTCCTTTTCTTTTGCCTGAAGCAATGTATTGTTACTTCAATAAAAATGAATACGTTTGTAAGCCTAAAGAAAAGCGCCTAGCCATGGAGAACTACAAAAAAATCATAGCCGACGTTTACGAGGATGTCAGAAATGTTCAGGACCTGGGACAAACAGCTCGTTTTATTCCAGAACTCGCATTTGTAGGAACAGATAATTTTGGTGTTCACATCAGCATGAAAAATAAAGAAAATTTTGGTATTGGTGACTTTCAAAAAAAGTTTTCAATTCAAAGTATTGCAAAGGTATTGTCCTTAACCTTGGCCTATAAGTTAGAAGGAGAAAAATTATGGGAACGGGTAGATGTTGAACCTTCTGGGAACCCTTTTAACTCCTTTCTGCAATTGGAGTCAGATTTAGGGAAACCAAGAAATCCGTTTATAAATTCTGGGGCAATTGTAATCTGTGATGTTTTGGTGCGTCACTTAAAAAATCCAAAAGAAGATTTCCTAAACTTTTGCAGAACGCTTTCCAATAATGAAAATTTAAACTACAATGAAAAAGTAGCAGCATCAGAAAAAAGTTGTGGTTCTCGAAATGTTGCACTCTGTAATTTCATTAAGTCTTTTGGCAACATAAAAAATGAAGTCGCAGAAGTACTCGATTTCTATTTCCTCATCTGTTCTTTAGAAATGAGCTGTGAAGAAATCTCTCAAATATTTCTATTTTTAGCGGATGAGCATTTCACCACAAAAAAGAAAATGAGTGTAATTACAGTGCCACAAGCAAAAAGAATTAATGCAATCATGCTTACCTGCGGTTTTTATGACGAATCTGGAGAGTTTGCTTTTCGTGTTGGATTGCCGGGTAAAAGTGGTGTTGGCGGAGGCATCGTAGCAGTTCATCCAGATAAATTTTGTATTACCGTTTGGAGTCCAAAACTTAACGAAAAAGGAAACTCATACAAG
>DPRC01000085.1:0-1653 GCA_003537695.1 Polaribacter sp. | reverse complement strand
AATGAGTGTAATTACAGTGCCACAGGCAAAAAGAATTAATGCAATCATGCTTACCTGCGGTTTTTATGACGAATCTGGAGAGTTTGCTTTTCGTGTTGGTTTGCCCGGTAAAAGTGGTGTTGGCGGAGGCATCGTAGCAGTTCATCCAAATAAATTTTGTATTACCGTTTGGAGTCCAAAACTCAACGAAAAAGGAAACTCATACAAGGGAATGTTGTTTTTAGAAAAATTTACAACTAAGACAGCCTCTTCTATTTTTTAAAAAAATCAGCCACCAGCAACAAAAAAGCATACCCCAACCTTAAATTTGCTCCAAAAAAAAACCTTTCGATTAAAAAAGGTATTGCACTCGGAATTGGAGTCCTTACTTTTAACAGTATCTAAAATCAAAACTCTTTATCGGAAAGATAAAATATGATTTTTAGATCTACTAAATCGCACTACGGCAGGTAACCTCATCAAGCTACGCAAACCAAAAGGCATGGGTAGCTCATGACAGAATACGCTTTAAAAGCTCTTTTATTTAAACCATGCGATACATTGCACACATTAAATACCTGCATTACTTCTGCCGAGGATAGTTCGCTTTTTTACTTTTCTTACTTGAGTCCATTATATTCCATATGGTTAAACCCATATATAACCCAAAGATGATACCTCCTACTATAAAAAATCCTATATTCATGTCGTTCTTCTTTGTCTAATTGCGATTGCAAATAATAATATTGTACCCGGCCAATGTGCCGAATATTGCGCTTCATCTGTCATTCCTAAGATTCCATATCCCACAGAATATAATAAGCATAGGAATGCTAAAATAATGGGGTACCATTTTAAAAAAACACTTTTCATAGTATACTATTTTATGCTATTAGTAATAGCTATAAGGTATAAAACAAGATTATATTCTTCCTAAAAAGAGGGTACAATTTTTTGTTAAAAGTCAAAGTAACCGAGACGTACTAGCTGCATTTATTTTCTTAAGCTTTTCATGACCTCTAAAAGCTTAAGAAAATAGCCTCTATTTATGTGGTTCTTCTTTGTCTAATTGCGATTGCAAATAACAATATTGTGCCTGGCCAGTGCGCTGAATATTGCGCTTCAGCCGTCATCCCTAATATTCCATATCCAACAGAGTATAGCAAACATAAAAATGCTAGAATAACAGGATACCACTTTAAAATAATACTTTTCATCTCTTAATGCTTTAATATTTTATCTATATAATTATTTATCTAAGGTACGAAATATCCACATACGGATTTAAAAAAAAGAAACTGATTTCCCTGCAGGCGACTATTTAAATCAACTATTATTAAGAAGAATATATATTCACGATCTAGCGAGCAGGTGTTCTTCCATATTAAAAACTAAAACGCCCGGAATCTGCTATTCTCCATGCAATTAACATAACTTTGCTCCCTAGCTAAAAATCCCGTTGAGAGAAAAAATAAAACACTTCGAATTATTTATAAAAAGCACCGATTTTGATCGCGGAGTTCGGCTTGGAGTTGCAATTTCAGTTCCGTTTATAACACTCTACTTTTTAGGGTATTTAGCGTATGCTCCCGCAGTAGTAATTGGTGCTGTTTTAAATACACCTGGTGATATTCCAGGAAGTACCAAACGCAAGGTGAACGCTATTTTAATCAG
>DPRC01000047.1:1282-15946 GCA_003537695.1 Polaribacter sp. | reverse complement strand
ATCAAGAAGATTAGAACAAGATTTGGTGGTAACTTCTCTTATAATAAAAGCTATCAATTTATTAATTCGGAAGAGAATACAAATGAAAGTTTAGTAAGAGGAATGAATGCAAGTGTTGGTACAAATTTCACGAAAGCACCAAATGTTACTTTGCGTTATAGAATAACTTATGTAGATCAAAGTAACAGTGCAAGACCTTCAGATATTAAGACAGTTACACACGCACCATCGATAGATTTTGATGCATATATTTGGAACTCAGTAACACTAACTTCAGATTTCACTTTTAACGAAGTAAGACAAGGTGGAAGTAAACAGAGTTCATTTAATATTTGGAATGCAAAATTAGCCTATAGAAAAGATAGAGATGCAAAATGGGAATATGAATTGGTAGGTAATAATTTATTAGCAACAGGTTCACAAGTAGATATAAGCCAGAGTATCATTGCATTTACAGTTAATGAACGTTTTATTTTACCAAGATTTGTAAGTCTTAGAGTAAGATACCAGCTATAAGTATAAAAAACATTTGTAGATAATAATGGCTCAATATATATTGAGCCATTTTTCTTTTCTTTCTTATTTTAGCTGTATGAGTTTGTTAGCATCTAAATCTTCGCGATTCGCAATATCCAAGAGCCTGGGATTACTTTTTTTATTTATAGTAGTTGGATTATTTTTAGATAGCGCGAGTATGGCTTCAATTACTACTAATGCGCAGACCTATGCAAATATTAGCATGCTTATTGGTTTTTCGGTGACTTTCTGCAGTATAAATAAGCGCATGAAAGAACTAATGATATTTGCAGTAATCATTGCTGTATTTGGGGAATATCTTTTTTCGATTGCCTTTGGAATGTATACGTACCGCTTAGAGAATGTTCCTCATTATATTCCGCTAGGCCATGCAATAGTGTATGTGGGTGTTTTATATTTTTCTAAAGCGAGTGCTATTCTTAAAAATAAAAGGAAGTTCGAGTATATATTTACGAGTTTTATTATTGTGTATGCTACTTTTTACCTAATATTGAAGGGAGATGTTTTTGGTTTTGTGATGACTGTAATAACACTTTTAATTCTTTACAAGCGCCCAAGGGAGCGGTTGTTTTATTTAGCGATGTATATAACAGTGGTATATTTAGAAATTATTGGGACGCATTATGGTTGCTGGTGGTGGCCAACAACTGCATGGGATATAATTCCTTTTTTACCAAGTCACAATCCTCCAAGTGGCATTAGCCTTTTCTATTTTGCATTGGATTTGGGTGCGCTATGGCTCTACAAAAAAAGACATCCGACAGCTTGGTTAAGGATGAAAGCAATTAGAAAAGTTAATGGAATTATGTCCAATACGTAAGTTTGGAAGGAAGGTATTTATCGAATTAAAAATAGCAGCACAATATGTCTATAAATGTAATTTCAGTATCTAAAAAATATACGACAGAGAAAGTATTAGATACGGTTTCTTTTTCTGCAGAGAAAGGTCAAATAATAGGTTTTTTAGGTCCAAATGGTGCTGGGAAGTCTACAATGATGAGAATTTTAACAGGGTATTTAAAGCCAGATTCAGGTGCTATTTTTGTAGATGAAATAGATGTTTTGAAAAACGCCATACAAGCACAGCGTGTTATTGGGTATTTACCAGAGCACAATCCATTATATGAAGAGATGTATGTACGAGAGTATTTACAGTTTCAAGCGGCAATTTTTAAAGTTGAAAAAAGTCAAATAGAAAACTGTATTGCAGAAGTTGGATTGACAAAGGAGGCACACAAGAAAATAAATCAACTTTCTAAGGGATATCAGCAAAGAGTTGGTTTGGCAGCAGCGATTTTACACAAACCAACAGTTTTAATTTTAGATGAGCCTACAACAGGTTTAGATCCAAATCAATTGGTAGCAATTAGGGCATTGATTAAAGCATTAGGAAAAGATAAAACAATTCTACTTTCTACACATATCATGCAAGAGGTAGAGGCCGTATGTGATCGCGTAATCATAATTAAAAAAGGAGCGATAGTGTTGGACGAAAAACTTAAAGAACTTCAAAGGAATACAGCACAGGTAATAGACGTTATTTTTAATATTCAGATTGCTGTAAATTCGTTTTCCGTGTTTGCAGATTTAAATTCAGTAATAAATACATCAGGAAACACCTGGCAATTAACCTTTGATCACTCAGAGGATATGCGATCAAAAGTATTTGATTTCGCACAGGAAAACGGCCTTAAAATCCTTAGTTTGAACACACAAAGTAAAAATTTAGAGACCCTGTTTAGAGAGATTACGCAATAAACGCGCTATGCAATCCTACTGGTAGATTTTAACAATCCTCAGCAGCAGTAGCATTGGTTAAATATGTATAGGCTTCCAGCAAAGTAGGAAACACAAAGCAACTTCCAGCTTTTTTTAACTCCTCAATAGTATATTGGGTTGCAATACCAATTGGAATCATGCCCGCCAATTTAGCGGCAGTAGTTCCCGTTAAGCTGTCTTCAAAAACCCAAAGATTTTTAAAGTCGTCTTCTTGAAATCCCAAAGCTTTCGCTAAGGTAATATAGGCTTCTGGAGCTGGTTTTGGTTTCACATAATCCTGAACACCAAAAACAGTTGGAAAGTCTAAGTTTAAATGATGAACGCTGTTTTTTAAAAACTGTTTTGTTGCGTTGCTTGCAATTCCAAAAGGAATTTTATTTTTGGATAAGTATGAGGTGAATTCGCGCACTCCAGGGAGTAATTTAGGAACTTTAAAATAGCAATCTAAATGCTTATCCTTTAATAAATACAGTTCTTTAGTTCGTTTCTCTTCTCCAATAACAGTACAAAAGTATTCTGCAATAATCATAGGAGATTTCCCAGCATGGCTTCTAGGAAAAGGCGCAATCTGCTGTTGAAAGAGCTCTCTGAAAGCGGACTCCCATGCAGCACCGTGACTTTCAGAACTATCAACTACTACGCCATCAAAATCAAATAAAAAGCCCTTTGGGTGCATTATACGTTTGTTTTTTCGTTGAAAACCTTAGCTAAATAAGGATTTAAAAATTTATTGGTTGGGTCTAATTTTTTTCTTAAAAGCTTAAAATCTCCCCATTTGCTGTAGATTTTGGATAATTCTGCATCTTTCGCTGCAAAACGTTTCCCCCAATGTGGTTTTCCACCGTACTTCAAGAATACTTTTTCAATGCTTTTAAATGCTTCATAGGTATCTGCTGTTGCTGCATTTCGAGAAACACACCCCATAGTAACCATATCTTCGTTGTGCGCGTAACTTAGCCAAGAAGCGTCTTTCTGGATAAAGCGCACATCCATTGGGATGTGGATAAAAGATTTGTTAGACCATTTATTAATTTCAGATTTCAGTTCTTCAAATACTTTGGGAAATTTATCCAATCCTATGGTCCATTCTGAAAGTTCTATGGTAGATCCTCTAGATTTAGTAACGGTGGCTTGGTATAAAGATCCTTTGTGTTCTTTTTTGGAGCTAAAGAAAGCTTTGAATAAAATCTTGTTTGCAATCGCAGTCATCCAAGGATATACATGTGAATATTTGTATAAAACTTTGGAGGCAGTTCTTCTGTGTTTTAAATATTTAGGACCAAGGTTTTCAGTAATTTCTGTATCTGAATCTATTTTGTCCCCTGTAATTACATAACCATTGTCTGTGTGCGGCAACCATAAAATTCTTAAGAAATCATGTTTTTTTAAGCGTTCTGAAATCTTAGGCAACCATTCAGAATCGTTCTCTGGACCTTCTTTTACATGCAAGGTGTAAATAGGCTCACATTTAAAAGTGATCTCAGAGAGTACTCCCAAAACACCTAAAGATACTCGAACGGCGTCTATAAGTGGGTCTTCTGCAGTTACTCTTTTAAGCACTCCATCTGCCAAAACAATACTACATTCTGTTACATACTCTGAAAGTAGTTTTCCACTTGTTCCATGCGTACCCGTTGCCAATGCGCCCCCTAGCGTGATGGTATTGATATCTGGTAAACACGGAATACACCAACCTTTAGATTCAATAGCCTCTAAAAGGTCTCCCAATATTACGCCTGATTGTGCTGTAATCGTAAGTGCATCGTCATCGTATGAAAGTATTTTGTTATAGGTTGTCATATCCACCAAAGTTGCCACACCAGAAGCAATATCTGCTGAAGATTGTTTGGTTCCGAAAAATTTAATTTTGTCAGACTCTTTTACAATCTCTTGTAACTCCTTTTCAGATGTAATTTTGTAAAGTGTTTTATAACTATATTTAATATTGTCATTCCAACTTTGCCAAATACCACTTTTTTCTTTTATCATTTATCTTCTTGAATTGAGTGCAAAAATACCAATATTGTAATTTCTTAAGTTGCAAATTTTTCCATACGTCCTTAATTAGAATCAGTTTAAGTTAAAGTCGATTTATTTTTATTTAACCTTTTATTTAGATTTTAACCCAATAATACTATTGTTAGAATACGTGTTTTTCGGCTGCTTATGGTTTTGATAAAGCACAGTTTTTAAAGCAGTTTTCATGCGGTTCTATTAAAAAGAAGAGCGCTCAAATGCAACGGACAGATCTAATTCAGCTTATATGCAATTTCCTGATTTTCTAGAGTAGATAACAACGCGCTAGTAATGTGTATTTTTGTATTTCTACTCGGTAAACTCACCTCTAGTTTTTCTTTTTCATCCCAAACTGTGAAATTTAAAGCTTGTTTTCCCGGTGTGTTCTTTAAGATAGATTCCAAGTTTAAAATAGTATCTTCTTTTACTTGATTTAATGGAAGCTGTATGGTTACTTTTTTACAGAGCTCATCCATGATATCATGCAATAGTTTCATTTCTATAAATTTTAATCGGGGTTCCCCTACAACCCCTTCTTTGTTAGTCCACCCCGGTTGAACGGTCGCTCTGATAAATAAAAACTGATTTGGAACTAAAAAATGTTGCATTCTTAAATAGTCTTCTCCAAAAATTCTGAACTCGTTACTATCGCCATAATCTTCGGCTGTAAACATCGCCCATCCTTTTCCAGCCTTAGAAACGCGGTGCTGTACATCTGTGATAATGCCTGCAAATGCCAAGTTCATATTGACAAATTTAGCAAGATCGGCTTTAAAGTATTTCAAAGAGGCATTACAGAACTTCAGTTCATTCTTAAAATCATCTAAAGGATGGGCCGAAATATAAATACCAATTACTTCTTTTTCTTGTGATAAAAGTTCCATGGTTCCCCAAGTTTCACATTCAGGAATATCGGGTTCTGGAAATTGCACAGAAGAAGCTTCACCAAACATAGATACCTGCGCAGAGTTCTCATTTTCTTGGTATTTACTTCCATATTTCATAGCGCGTTCCAAGAAAGTCAAACCTTTTTCATCCGTATAAAAATACTGTGCACGGTGTGTATCTTCGAAAGAGTCAAAGGCACCTGCTTTTACCAAGCTGTCAAAAGATTTTTTATTTGCAGCGCGTAAATCCACGCGTTTTGCCAAATCAAAAATAGAGGTATAGTTTCCATTTGCTTCTCGTTCTTTGATAATGGCTCGCACTGCTCCTGCACCAACACCTTTTACTGCGGCCATTCCAAACCTTACTGCGCCGTCATCATTGACAGAAAATTTTAAAAAGGATTCATTTAAATCTGGTCCAAAAACAGGCAATTCCATGCGCTTGCATTCTTCCATAAAAAAGGAAACAGATTTGATATCGTTCATATTATTAGAAAGTACCGAGGCCATATATTCTGCTGGATAATGTGCTTTTAAATAGGCAGTTTGATACGCAATCCAAGCATAACAGGTAGAGTGCGACTTGTTAAAAGCGTAACTTGCAAAGGCTTCCCAATCTTTCCATATTTTCTCTAACTTTTCTACATCATGCCCTTTTTTAGAAGCTTGTTCTATAAACTTAGGCTTCATTTTATCTAAGACTGCAATCTGTTTTTTACCCATTGCCTTTCTCAAAACATCGGCTTCCCCTTTTGTGAAGTCTGCTAGTTTTTGAGAGAGTAACATTACCTGCTCTTGGTATACCGTAATTCCGTAGGTTTCTGCCAAATATTCTTCCATGGCAGGCAAATCGTACTCAATATCTTCGGTTCCGTGTTTTCTATTGATAAAAGACGGAATATATTCCATAGGACCTGGTCTGTACAGGGCATTCATTGCAATTAAATCTGCAAAAACAGTGGGTTTTAAAGAACGCATGTGTTTTTGCATTCCTGGAGATTCATATTGAAAAATACCGACCGTTTCACCTCGTTGAAAGAGCTCGTATGTTTTTACATCATCTAAAGGAAAGCTGTCTGGATCCAAATCAACATCGTGTCTCGCTTTTACAATTTTAACGGTATCTTTAATTAAGGTCAATGTCTTTAGTCCCAAGAAATCCATTTTTAACAAACCTGCAGATTCTACTACAGAATTGTCAAATTGGGTTACATACATGTCCGAATCTTTTGCCAAAGCAACGGGCACATAATTGGTAATATCTCCTGGTGTGATAATAACCCCACAGGCATGAATTCCTGTATTCCGAACAGAGCCTTCCAACATGGTAGCTTTGTTGATGGTTTCTGAAACTAAATCATTTCCGAAAGACATACTTTTGAGCTCTTCAACAAGCTGTTTTTCTTCTGACCTTAAACCTGCAACTTTGCCTTTGCTTTTTGCATCGTCCCCAAAAATATTTTTTAGTTTTATTAACGGGATAAGCTTTGCAATTCGATCTGCTTCAAAAAGTGGTAAATCTAAAACCCTGGCAGTATCTCTAATTGAAGATTTGGCAGCCATTGTTCCATACGTAATAATCTGTGCAACCTGATTTGCACCGTATTTGTTAATTACATACTCCATCACACGTCCACGACCTTCGTCATCGAAATCAATATCGATATCGGGCATGGAAACACGTTCTGGATTCAGGAAACGCTCAAAAAGTAAATCATATTTGATAGGGTCAATATTTGTAATCCATAAACAATAGGCAACTACAGAACCCGCTGCAGATCCACGACCAGGCCCCACGGCAACATCCATGTTTCGAGCTTCGCGAATAAAATCTTCTACAATCAAGAAATAACCCGGATATCCTGTTTTTTCAATTACCGATAATTCAAAGTCCAAACGTTCTTTAATAGACTCGGTAATTTCGCCGTACCTTTTTTCAGCACCTACAAAAGTCAAGTGTTTTAAAAAATTATTCTCTCCACGTTTTCCTTTGTCACTTTCATCGGCAGCATCTTTAAACTCATCTGGAATATCAAAAGCTGGCAATAAAACATCTCTGGCTAGTGTAAATATTTCAATTTTATCAACAATTTCTTGAATATTGGTGATTGCTTCAGGCAGATCTGCAAAAAGCGTTTTCATCTCTTCTGAAGATTTGAAATAGTATTCTTGGTTTGGTAACCCGTATCGATAGCCACGCCCTTTTCCAATGGGAGTTGCTTGCTTTTCACCTTCTTTTACACAGAGTAAAATATCATGTGCATTTGCATCTTTTTTTTCTAAATAAAAGGTGTTGTTTGTAGCAATAACTTTAACGTCATGTTTTTTTGAAAAGGTCAATAAGGTTTCATTTACAATTTTTTCATCTTGCTGATTGTGGCGCATCAGCTCAATATAAAAATCGTCTTTAAATTCTCCTTTCCACCAGAGTAACGCTTCTTCTGCTTGTTTTTCTCCAAGATTTAAAATTTTACTAGGCACTTCTCCATAAAGGTTTCCTGTTAAAACAATAATATCTTCTTTGTATTTTTTGATGATTTCACGATCTATTCTTGGAACATAATAGAACCCATCTACAAAAGCGATGGAAGACATTTTCGCAAGATTGTGATATCCTTTTTTGTTTTTTGCAAGCAAAACAACTTGGTATCCGTTGTCTTTTTGCGACTTGTTTTTATGATCTCCACAGACGTTAAACTCACAACCTACAATAGGTTTCATTGGAGTTTTTGCAGTCTTATTATGATTTAAAATTGCGCTCACAAAGTGAAAGGCAGCCATCATATTTGCAGTATCTGTCATGGCAACTGCCGGCATATTATCCTTGGCTGCAGCTTTTACAATTTGACCAATTTCCATGGTAGACTGTAAAACAGAATATTGTGTATGGTTGTGTAAATGTGAATATTGCACGTTTTCTAACTCTGCAAGACCATCAGAGGTAGACTTTGTGCTCTCGGTATCTTTTAATTGATCGAGGCGTTGACGAATTTTATCACTTTCTTTCTTAAGATTGATATGCTTTAAGCCAAGTACTTGAATTGGTTGTGGATGTGTTTCTGAGTACTTCTTAAAATAAGCGACATCTACATCTAATTGTTCTTTGGTAAATTCTCGAATCCGAATTAACTCTAAGAAACAACGGGTAGTTGCTTCTACATCGGCAGTTGCATTATGGGCATCTCCAAAACCAGTACCAAATAGATGCTGGTGCAATTCTGTTAACGTCGGTAATTTAAATTTTCCACCACGACCTCCAGGAATTTGACACATCAACGCTGTTTTCTCTGTACAGGTATCTAATATTGGGAGGGAAGTCATTTTATTTTCAACACCCAACCTGTGGAACTCACAGCCCATTATGTTTAAGTCAAAATTTAAATTCTGACCGACAATAAATTTTGTTTTGCTGAGCACTTCATTAAAGAGTACCAAGCCCTCTGCTAAAGAAATTCCCTGTTCTTCTGCTAGTTCAGTAGAAATTCCGTGAATTCTTTCTGCATCATACGGAATATTGTAGCCATCTGGTTTGATAAGAAAGTCGTTGTGCTCCAGGATATTTCCCATCTCATCATGCAGTTGCCACGCAATTTGAACACACCGAGGCCAGTTCTCTGTATTGGTAATTGGAGCATTCCAGCTTTTGGGTAATCCAGTGGTTTCTGTATCAAAAATTAAGTACATGAAAAAGGTTTATTTGTTGACTGATTTTTTGTTTAAACGGAGTGTAAATTTACATTTTTTTGAATAGAATTTAGAAGGAAGTTATCAACCATTGTTTATCTTTTGCAAGGCGCTGTGTTTGTTGTTGAACAGTCTGTTTTAGCTCTTTTTAAGCTTCAGAAAAAAGGGAGTAGTGCCGGTCCGGCTAAACGCTATAAAAAATATTGATAAATCTACTTTAAGTTTAAAAAGGTTTTGTATTTTTGCGCCCACTTACTACGAGATGGTAAGATTTTTAATAACCAAGGTCGAGAACCTTAAAAAATTAACAAATTATGTCAGTAAAAATTAGATTACAAAGACACGGAAAAAAAGGGAAACCATTCTATTGGATCGTTGCCGCGGATGCTCGTGCAAAAAGAGATGGTAAATACTTAGAGAAAATAGGTACTTACAATCCAAACATTAACCCTGCAGTTATCGATTTAAATATTGATAAAGCTGTAGAATGGTTGCAAAATGGTGCACAACCAACAGATACCGTAAAAAACATTTTATCTTACAAAGGTGCAATGTTAAAAAACCATTTAGTTGGTGGTATTAGAAAAGGTGCTTTAACTCAGGAGCAGGCAGATGTTAAGTTTGCAGCTTGGGTAGAGGAGAAAGAAGCTAAAATTTCTGACAAAGCAGCGGGTTTATCTCAAGCACAATCTGATGCGAAAGCAGCAGCATTTGCAGCAGAAAAGGCCGTAAACGAAGCAAGAATTGAAGCAGCTAAGCCAGTTGTTGAAGAGGTTGTTGAGGTGGCAAAAGTTGAGGAGGTAGCTGAAGAAGCTCCAGAAACAATTGATGAAGCAGCAGCAAAAGCAGCAGAATAAATTATAAAGAGCCACGAGGATGCGTAAAGAAGATTGTTTTTATTTAGGCAAAATCGTAACAAAATATAGTTTTAAAGGGGAAGTAGTTATCAAACTAGATACCGACGAGCCTGAGTTGTATACAGAAATGGAATCGGTTTATGTCGAATTTGGCAGCAACCTGGTTCCATTTTTTATTGAAAAAAGTTCATTACACAAAGGAAATCAATTGCGTGTTCAGTTCGAAGATGTATATTCCGATGAGGAAGCAGATTCAATTTTAAAATGTGGAATTTATTTGCCTTCAACCTTATTACCAAAATTATCTGGAGATAAGTTTTATTTTCATGAAGTAATTGGTTTTACCGTTGTAGACGCTAATTTCGGTGAAGTTGGTCAGATTGTGCATATCAATGACAAAGCGGCACAGCCTCTTTTTGAAATCGATAGAGACGGAACGGAAGTTTTTATTCCGATGGTGGATGAATTTATTAAAAAGGTAAATAGAGAAAACAATACAATAGAAGTTGAAACTCCAAAAGGGTTGATTGACTTGTATTTATAGAGAGGTGGCCGAGTGGTCGAAGGCGCTACCTTGGAAAGGTAGTATACTGGTAACGGTATCGAGGGTTCGAATCCCTTCCTCTCTACAAAAGAAAATCTTTGACATTTGTCAAAGATTTTTTATTTTCAAAAAGAAATAAGTGGGTTTATTTTATTTTCACGAGTGTGTTAATAAACCAACTTGTGAGGTATATATTGAATCCATTAGGCCTATAAATACTACTTGAAGCCTTTTTAAAATTAAAAATGATCCACTCAAAACCATTTGTATTTAAGGAGTTTACAGTTCATCAGGATAAAACTTCCATGAAAGTAGGAACAGATGGTGTATTGTTAGGTGCATGGTGCGCGGTTGACAACTACCCAGATACTATTTTAGACATTGGTGCAGGTACAGGAGTCCTCTCTTTAATGCTTGCACAACGTTCAGATGCAATGACTATAGATGCTGTTGAACTTGATGAAAATGCTTATGAGCAAACGGTAGAAAATTTTGAAAGTTCAGATTGGGGTGATCGCTTGTATTGTTACAACGCTTCCTTCCAGGAATTTGCAATGGAAATTAGTGCTGAGGAAGAAACCTATGATTTGATCATTTCTAATCCCCCTTTTTATACAGATACTTTTGAAACCGCGGATGCATCAAGAAATAAAGCACGCTTTACCTCATCATTATCTTTTCAAGAGCTCATTTTAGGTGTTTCAAAAATTTTATCAAAGACGGGGCATTTCGCCGTCATCATTCCGTTTAAAGAAAAAGAAAATTTTGTGAGTATTGCCCACGAAAATAACTTGTTTTTAAATAGATTTTGCAGTGTACAAGGAAATCCAAATTCAGAAATAAAAAGAATCTTATTAGAGTTTTCTTTTCAAGTTTCAGAAATAATAGAAACACACTTAGTGATAGAGATCAAGCGGCATCAATATACAGAAGCTTATAAAAATTTGACGCGCGATTTTTATATTAAAATGTAGTTTTTACTTTGTTATTGTTAGGAACGAAAAGCTCTTTTTAGGTTTTCGATGCGCTCTCCGTTCCTGACAATTGCATGTATTTATCCCCTTACATTGTTCGGATTGTATCCTAAATAAGGAGTTTTTTTCTCAGTAAATTTTATTCCATGCGCTTCTAATTCCTTTAAAATTGGTCCATATACTTCTCTAGATATTGGAATTTGAACCCCTGGAGTTTTAATTTCACCCTTAAGAATTTTTAAAGTAGCAATTCCAACTGGTAGGCCAACTGTTTTAGACATTGCTGTATAGGTTTGATTTTCTCCTAAAACAACAAAACTACTCTCTATTTGATGCTTTTCTCCATTCATTTCATATCCGAAAAGATGTTGCATTACAATCATGTCTTTATCATCTTCTCCTAAAGTCCACGATTCTTCTAGGATTTTTTGAAGCATTTGGGCAGGCGTTGCATTTTTTAGTCCAATTTTCTTTTCAGTACTAAAAAGGTCAAGTTCTTCAAGTTTTTCCCACATAACGTCATCTTGATCTATTTTCAAGTAAGAACGTAATTTTAATTCTACAGAATCTGATGGCGAGTAGGCTAAGAATAAATTTACAAAATCTCTATAACTCATGTTTTCAGATTCCTGGATTGTGTAGGAGTCATCGGTCATCCCTAATTGTATGAAAATATTCCAAGCTCTGGAAAAGCCAACCTTCCGAATTGTTCCTCTGTACATTGTAGGAATATCATCCAAACCGTACACACTTCTGTACTTTAAAGAATCTCTGTTTGCAATGGCTTCAAACTTCCCGCTTCCATTTACTTCTAAAAACTCACTTCTTCTAAATAACTTATTATATGGAATGTATTTGTAAGTACCTTCTTGGATAAACATCGCAGCACCACCTTGTCCTGCCAAAACCACATTTCTTGGGTTCCAGGTAAACTTATAATTCCATAAATTTGTATCACTTTCTGGAGCAACGATTCCCCCACAAAAAGATTCAAATAAGAGCATTTTTCCACCTGCATCTTTAATCTTGTCAATCACTTGCATGGCACTCATGTGATCAATTCCTGGGTCTAGGCCAATTTCATTCATAAAAACTAAGCCTTTTTCTTTTGCTAAAGAATCCAATGCTTTCATTTCATCTGAAACATAAGAAGCAGTAACCATGTGTTTTCCGAACGTGATGCAGTCTTTAGCTACATCTAGGTGAAACCTCGCAGGTAACATTGAAATGACAATGTCCGCTTTTACAATCTGCTCTTCGCGTTGTTTTTTGTCAAAAACGTCTAAAATAATTGCTTTTGTATTTTTATGATTTTTCAGCAGTTTTTCAGCATTTTCCGTAGCGATGTCTCCGATCGTTAAAAAGAGAGACTCTTCTTCGATTTTATTTAGCAAATACTTTATGAGTGCGGAACTGGATTTCCCAGCACCAATAATTAAGATGTTTTTCATATGATAAATAATGTATTTTTGTATGAAATACGAAGGTACGTCAAATGTTTAAAATTTAACAAAAACTAGTGATAATGTTTAAAAATCTTATAATTACTTCTTTTTTAGGGATGTCAGCGATCATTTTGGGTGCTTTTGCCGCACATGCTTTGAAAGAAAGTTTAACCTTGCAGCAATTACTCAGTTTTGAGACAGCAGTGCGCTATCAGATGTATCACGTAATTGTGCTATTGTTTGTGAATACATACAATAATTTTTCTGTGGCTCAGAAAAACACGATTAGTTATCTTATTTTTTCTGGAATCGCTTGTTTTTCAGGTTCTATTTATTTGATTCAATTGACAAAAATAACGGCAAAATCTATTTGGTTTATTACTCCTTTAGGCGGACTTATATTGGTTTTGTCTTGGTGTTATATGATTGTTATTTTTAGTAATAAGGCATGGATGAATAAAAAACTATAAAATAAGTTTGCTGTAAAAAAATATTGTTTAATTTTGCTCTAGAATTATAAATTCAACTAAAAAAAAAAGAAATGAGTCCAGATACGAAATCGATTTCGTTAGAAAGCTTAGGAATTAAAAATGCCACAATTCGTTACCAACTGTCATCTAATGAATTACACTCAGAAACTTTAGCAAAATCCCAAGGAGTTGAATCCTCTTTAGGTGCAATTGCTATAAATACGGGGGAATTTACAGGTCGCTCACCAAAAGATCGATTTATAGTTAAAGATGCGATTACAGAAGGAGAAGTTTGGTGGAGTGATATCAACCTTCCTTTCGATTCACATAAGTTTGATGCATTGTACACTAAGGTTACGGCCTATCTTTCCGAAAAGGAGATCTTTGTAAGAGATTCTTACGCTTGTGCGGACGCAGACTACAAATTAAATATAAGAGTAGTTACAGAGTTCCCATGGAGTAATATGTTTGCATACAACATGTTTTTAAGACCTACAGAGGAAGAACTAGAAAGCTTTAGTCCAGAGTGGACCGTCATAAATGCACCAGGATTTATGGCAGACCCTGAAATAGATGGTACACGCCAACATAATTTTGCTATTTTAAATTTTACAAGAAAAATAGCTTTAATTGGTGGCACGGGATATACAGGTGAAATTAAGAAAGGAATTTTTTCTGCCTTAAACTTTATATTGCCAGTTTACAAAAACACATTGCCAATGCATTGCTCCGCAAACGTTGGTAAAGAAGGGGACACCGCAATTTTCTTTGGGCTTTCTGGAACTGGAAAAACAACACTTTCTACAGACCCAGACAGAAGTTTGATTGGGGATGATGAACATGGTTGGACTGAAGAAAATAGTGTTTTTAATTTCGAAGGGGGTTGCTATGCAAAGGTGATCAATTTATCGCAAGAACAAGAACCAGAAATTTTCGCAGCTATTAAGAAAGGAGCGATTTTAGAAAATGTGGTGATGGATAAAAAAGGAGACATCGATTTTGCAGATACTTCTATTACTCAAAATACGAGAGTGAGTTATCCTATTTATCACATAGACAATATACAACAGCCATCCATCGGTAAAAACCCAAAAAACATTTTCTTTTTAACGGCGGATGCTTTTGGTGTTTTGCCTCCAATTTCGAAGTTAACGCCAAATCAAGCAGCGTACCACTTTATTTCGGGTTACACTGCTAAGGTAGCGGGAACAGAAGCTGGGGTAGTAGAGCCTACACCTAGTTTTTCAGCTTGTTTTGGGGCACCTTTTATGCCTTTACATCCTGCGAAGTATGCAGAGATGTTAAGTAAAAAGATGCAAGATACAGGAGTAAACGTTTGGTTAATAAATACAGGTTGGTCCGGAGGTAAGTACGGAGTGGGTAGAAGAATGCCATTAAAATATACAAGAGCAATGATTTCTGCTGTTTTAAATGGTGATTTAGGAAGTTATAAATATGAAGATTACCATAT
>DPRC01000047.1:0-890 GCA_003537695.1 Polaribacter sp. | reverse complement strand
TAAGTCCGAAGGCAACCTGGAAGAATGATAAAGCTTATTATGAAACAGCTTTTAAATTATCAAACGCATTCAGAGAAAATTTCAAACAATTTGAGGACGCTGCAAATGAAGAGATTCGAAGAGGAGGCCCTCAGCGATATGCGCTTTAAGGGATCGGCTTAGATAAAATTTAAACGGTTACTTGGTCTTCTTATTAATGAAAACACAAGTATCGAAGCTTACTTAATAAATTTTTGGATTTTAAATTGAGCGCCATTTTCAATACTGAATTTAAAAATATAAACTCCTGCAGAGAGCTGTTGAGTGTCAATTTTTTTAGTATCACTACTGCTATGCAATAGCTTTCCAGTGATGCTAAAAATTTTGCCATTAAAAGAAGTCTCTTGAGAATTGATTTCAATGTGGGTTGGGAATATTTTATAGGGTGTTTCCGAAATGGCAGTTGCTGTGTTTAAAGTATACTTAGATCGATAACAACCCTTATAATCTATAGGTTCTGTTACGAAATCCGTTAAATATTTAATTAAGTAATCTGCAGTAGTTAATGGAAAGACATAGCTTGGAGCTGTGGGGAATAAGTTAGGATAAACATTTGATATATAGTCATTAAGACTTAAGGTAACCTGATCACTATTTGTAAGTAAGTTGCCATCTTTAAAAAATATGAATGCATTATTTTGATCTTTTCCTACAGCGAAACTTGCATCTAAAGAATAGCTAAAACCACTTGTATAGTTATTTAAAAAAGTTCTTAGTTGCGGAACGGTCATCGTAAAAGTGTCGAAACCGTTCCCAAAAGGATCGATACTGTAAATCGAATAAGGAGTTATGGTACCTTCATATATCACATCACGCACGCCTCCATTGTTTTGAACGACCATATCTGAACC
>DPRC01000151.1:12602-13774 GCA_003537695.1 Polaribacter sp. | reverse complement strand
TCTTCTACTCTTTGCATCGCCTTTTTTAACTTTCTATTTTCTAAATTTTCCATCTCTTTAAAATTTTTCTCTGCGTTTGTCTTCTCGCTCCATTAGCTCTTTAATCTTCTTTTCTTCCCAGTCTTTTCCTAGACCTAAAGACTGAAACCCGAAAACGCCTAACCAATGAAAAAACAACCCTATTCCCCAAAAAATCCAGGTAGAATAAACTCCAAAATGACTAATGGCTTCTGCAAAATTATATTCATTATCACTTGTCAATCCAGAAATTATGATTCCAGAGAGAAAAATATTTACGACACTATACACCGCAAAGTGTATATAAAATCCCTTTATTTTTTTTACTCGATTTTTTGCTTGTATGTATTTTTGATTTTCTATAAATTCTCTTTCCATCTTATTTATCGTATTTGTATTCTTCCATCAGTTCTTTGATCTTTTTCTCTTCCCAGTCTTTACTAAAGCCTATTTTATTAAATCCAAAAACGGCCATCCAATGGAAGAAAACAGCAATTGCCCAACCAATTGTAGGAAACCAAAACCAATGAAAACCAGGAGAGAACATTAAGTTTATTGTAATTAACAAAGGCGTTGTAACACAGTAAAGAAAGAATTGTATGTAAAATCCTTTGACCTCTTTTACTCTCTTTTTTGCTTTGATATATGCTTGTTCTTGTAAGAAATTATTATTTTCCATTCTATTTATAATTTTTATCCTCTTTCATCATTTCTTTAATCTTTCTATCCTCCCAGTTTTTTCCTAAGAAAATATTGTAATTATTGACTTCTAGGAAGTGAAAAACTAAACCAATTCCCCAGCCAAAAGCTGGAAACCAAAACCACTGAAAGCCTGGTGAAAATCTTAAATTTATAAAAATTAAAAAAGGAATTACTAAGCAATAAGATGCCAAATTCTGATAAAACTCTTTCAATTTCTCTACTTTTTCAACTGCTTTTATGTAATTGCTATTTTCTAAATTATCTGTGTTCATCTTGTTGTTCATTTTAATTAAGAGCGGTAAACTCACTCTGAATATTTTGTTATTATTTTCTATTTTCACCCCTGTATCAGTAATCAATCCATACCTGTCTGCAATATTTTGTAAACCAACTTTGGTGCTTTTTCCTATCGCTTCTTTCGGATTTACATTATTGGCTATAATTAGGTAGCT
>DPRC01000151.1:11226-12179 GCA_003537695.1 Polaribacter sp. | reverse complement strand
GATAAAGGCACTATTTTTAACTCGTTATTACTTATCGTATCTGGTATATTGAATTGAACTGCTTCTTCAAAGCGCATTCCTAAAAGCTCCATATACGTTTTTGCAAACTTTAATTCTTCTTCAATGGGCACTAAGTCTTTATTTCGTTGCTCTAAAACATATCTATATACTTTAGATAGTTTGGTAGTAAACCTTTCTGCTTGCTGCGGATTTTCGCCAATTAGACTGGTTAACACATTTAAACTATTGAATAAAAAATGTGGATCTAATTGGTTTTTTAAAGATTCAAACTTTGCAGTTTCCGTTTTTGCTACAATTTCTTGTTTTGTAGATTCTTGTTTTACAGAATTCTTCCATTGGATCATAAATCCTCTTGCATGCAGAAATGCAGAGATTCCAAAAGAAAGAATGATGTAAAAAACGTGCATCCACAGAAATCTTCCTGAAAAAAAACGATTTATATTTTGGCCAGAGATTACAATAAAATTCACATAATCTATAAGTAAAACCGCAGGAACTGTATATAAGACTGTGCTCACAATACCTGCCCAAATCCTTGTGTTCGTATGCTCGATCCAATCCCATTTATTATTTAAAGAATCATTAATAATACCCTGAATAAGCCCTAATCCAAAAGAATACATTGCAGATATTAAGAGCGTATAACCAATAACTTTTAAAGCAAAATTTTGATTTATTAATGTAAATAATAACGCAAAGATTAACGTCATTTTTAGACTAACTATTACTCCTTCTTTAAATTTTATTTTGGCGATACCACTACTGGAATTCATAATAAATATTATTTTACTAAAATTTTATTTTTTAAAGATACATCTTTATCAAAAACTATAAACTTTGCATCCTCAAATATTGGCGTTGCAAAAGCCATTTTATTATTAGAGGCACCAAAAGTTTCTATCAGCATTCCATTGGGTTGAAAATCCATTTTA